>JBMNOT010000006.1:0-29894 GCA_050943225.1 Christensenellales bacterium
TGAAGCCGCCGACCCCCCTTTTCACTGCTGCTGGTAGATAAGCCTTTATTACGCCGCCTGATGCCTGTGCGCCCGCGCCGACCTCACCATGGCTTTAAACCAGCGCACGTCGGCAGTGCTGAGGCTGCCCGTGAGAAAAAGCATGCCGATGTACACCGCGGAAAGCAGCGCAATTTTCGCGGCCAGTGCCCACGCGCTGAGCCCTGTGGATACCAGCCGGAACAATAGCACCACCAGCAGGCCGGATACCCCCGCGGCCAGCACCGGCCCTATTATCCACTGCTGCACGTCGATGCAGGCGCGGCTTACCTTTAAGAGGCGGTGAAGGCTCAGCGTGGCGTTGAGTATCGCGCTGACATACAGTATGCCGATATAGGCAAAAAACCCGAACAGCGGTATTAAAAGCAGTACCAGCCCGGTGCGGACGGCGTAGTCCAGCATGTTGATGCGCAGCGCGCGCATCTGCTGGCCCAGCCCGCTCATCATGGAGTCCACCACGAAGTCTAGGTAAATAAGCGGCGTCAGCGGAGCCAGCAGCGTCAGCAGCCGGACGACTTCCTCGTTCTGGTAGAGCAGCAGCCCGAAATCCCGGGCGAATGCGAGAAACACCGCACACAGCAGCAGCGACAGCATCACCGTCATCCGGAATACGCGCGCGAATATGGCGCGTATTTTTTCTGCGTCGTTTATGGCCCGCGCGTGAGACACCTCGGGCAAAAGCATCGTGCCCACCGAAGTTAGCAGGCCGGACGGGAAGAACAGCACCGGCATCGTCATGCTCAAAAGGCCAAACTGCGACAGCGCCCCGCCGTGAGACAGCCCGTACTTCTCCAGCCCCCGAGGAATCAGTATATTCTCCGCAGTGCGCAGCACGGAGCGCAGGTTGGCGCTCGCCGCTATGGGCAGGGCGATGCGGATAAGCTGTCCCAAAACGCCCTTCTCGGGCTTCACGGGCAGGCCGCGCCGCTTCTCCAGAGCCACCATCACGAACGCATAAACGCACGACGCCGCCTCGGATATCATGCACGCGAGTATCACCGCAAGGCAGGCGTATTCCAGGCCGCGGGGCAGAAAAGCCTTAAGGATCAGCATCGATATCGCCACGCGCACCAGCTGTTCAAACACCATCTGGCTGGAGGGCTTTAAAACGCGCCGGATGCCGATGAAATAGCCGCGCATGCAGGCGGACAGCGCCATGAACGGCAGCGCCGGCGCGAGCACCCGCAGCGATATCACCGTTCGGCGGTCGCCCAGCAGCTGCACGCCGATGGGCTCCGCCAGCAGGTACAGCGCGGCGCCCACGGCAAGCCCCATCGCCGCGGCAAGCACCACCGCCTTGCGCAGCACGTCCGAGGTGGAGCGCCCCCCGCTCTTCGCGATGGATTCCGCAACCAGCCGCGCCACCGTCACGCCCACGCCCGACGAAGCCAGCGTCCCTGCAAGTATGTAGACGGAGCTTATCAGCTGGTACAGGCCCATGCCTTCCGCCCCGATGGCGCCCGACAGCCACGCGACGAACCAGACGCCGATAAGGCTTAATAGCTGCATCGTCAGCGTGAGTATCATTGTGTTGGCGAAGAAGCTCCTTTTCATCCGTACCCCCTTGCGCCCTTCCCTCTAGATATATGAAACGGGAGAGCCTTACAGACTAACGGCACGGGCAGGTAAACGAATAAAGAGAAACGATGGGAATCCTGCGCAAACAAAAAAGGCCCTAAAACAGGCCTTCTCAAATAAAAACCTATTGGTTTAGCACACTGGCCCCGCCTTCGCGAATCTCGTACAGGCGGTTTTCAGCCTGGCGCTTTAAGAGCGGCGCGCCGCCGCGGCTTATCTTGACCTTAAAGAAGAAATCCCTCGCCTCGCGTAGATTCCCCAGCTTGTAGTTCAGCTCCGCGATCACCAGGCAGAGCTGCTGGTCCTGCGACGCGGGAATCCTGATATTCTGGTAGGCGTACATGTAAGCGTTAAGCGCCTGCTGCGCCATATGCATTTCCATCCGGCTGTTGCCGGCGTCCTGATACACCCGCGAGAGCTTGGTGTACAGCTTGCCGGTGATCAGCTGCGGCCTGGCAAAACAATGCGGTGCGCAGTGCAGCGCGAGGTAATAGCCGGCAAACACCGAATCGGCGTCCATCTCCTCGCCGAAGCGCAGATTGCAGCCGGCTTTGATGCCCGCCAGCTCCTTAAGGAAATCCGCGCTTGGTTTGCCGGGCTTGTCAAATACTTCGGGCAGCGCGCTGTACAGGCAGTGCGGACACGTGATGACCTCATAGTACAGCGGCTCTATGCCCTTATAGCGCGGGCGCATGTCGCTGTCGGTGCTCTTTAGCACCAGCTTTGACGTGCGCACGGCCAGGTGCTCAAAGCTCTGGCCGCACAGCGGGCACGTCGCACTTTTCATGAACAGGTGCTCGCGGTCAGCATTGTTCATCGGCAAGGTGCACACGCCATGCCCCTCGGGGAACAGCTGGAAAACGCCGGCCGGTCTGGGCGCGGCAGGCCGCGGCATTTCTTCCGCTGCCGCAATCTGCGGATCTCCGCTTACCGGTGCCTGCTGTGGTTCTTTACCCGCCGTCTCATGCTGCGGCATATCGTCCTTTGGCACATCGCCAGCCGGCTCCGGCGCTGCCGCATCGCGGTCGTGCAATCGCGCGCACATGGCCCGGCACAACTCGAAAACAAACGCGGGTTCCTCGCTGAAGAAAGCTGCCGCGCCGTCCCGCGGTATCGGCAGCACAACAATATCCGTCAGCGCGACGACGGCGAGCGGCTTATCCTCCTGCAAAAACAGCGCAGCCTCGCCGAAAAAATCGCCGGGTTTCAGCCGCGTGACCAGCCGGTGCTCGCCGGGCCGACCTGAAACAACGCCGGCTTCACCTTGGAACAGCACGCGCATCACCGCGCCGTCCAGCACGGTGCCCTTCGGATATTTCACCAGACGCGATCTGTTTTTCAAAACCGATAAATCTATCAAAACCCTGCCTCCAAACACGAAAAAAACCGATGATGCTTTCCATCTCATACATCGGTCTTTTTTGTCAAGTCTTTAAGCGGCTTGCTCTTTTATTCACAAATGAAACCATTTTCCGGCGCGGCGTTATGACGCGGCCCGCAGCGAATCAGCCTCAAGCCCCATCGCCTGCACCAGCCGGCTGAATATCTCGGTGTTGTGGTAAGAGCCGCCCATAAGCTCCGCCCCCGCGCCCATGGCATACACGGGCACAGGCAAGCCGGTGTGCGCGTATGTCGTCCAGCCGACGCCCGCTTTGCCCGCAAGGATGCGCGTCAGCGTCACAGTCAGCGGGTCGTAGCCGCCGTACAACAGGTCCGCCCGCTCATCGCCCGCACTCCCCCCTTTGGTGGCGGCAAACGCATCCTCGATAAGCCCGTATTCCCGGCTGCTGAGCACCAAAGCCTTGCTCTTAGCCTTGGACGCAGCGCTTTTCGGATACAGCCCGAAGTACTGCCCGATCACCGGCATCATGCCGTCCAGCGAAAGCTCCGGGTTTTCTTTCAGCATGCCGGCGGCGATGTCTTCGAACAGCGAATACGACACCTTCTGATGCTTAAGCAGCGCAAGGTCAGTCTCATAAGCCGTCGCCGCGTAGCCCACGGACATGCCCCCCGTCTCATGGTCCGCCGTGATGACAATCAGCGTCTCATCCGGATGCTCGTTCGCGAAATCCACCGCGACCTGCACGGCGTCCGCAAACGCCAGCACCTCCCGCACGGTGGTGGCGGCGTCGTTGGCATGGCACGACCAGTCAATCTTGCCGCCCTCGCACATCATGAAAAAGCCGTCATCACCATCCAGCACGCGGATGCCCGCTGAAACGAAATCAGCCAGCGTCATGTCGCCCTCTTTCGCGTCGATGGCAAACGGCAGCGCGCCGAGCTTGGCAAGGCTGGGGTTCACCGCGTACACCTTGCCGGAACCGCCCCCCAGCGCCTCGATTTCCGCCCGCGTGTCCGCGATGGCATATCCCGCCTTCTCGAACAGCTTATAATCCTTTGAAATGTTGTCCTTTTCCGATTTGGTATAGATGCCGCCGCCCCCGAAATACTCAAAGCCGCTGTCCGCCATCTGCCGCGCAATCTCGGCGTAATCGGTGCGCGAGCCGGTATGCGCGTAAAACGCGGCGAGCGTGGCGTTATTGAGCGTGACCGAGCTTATAATGCCCACCTTTTTACCGGCGGCGTGCGCCAGTTCCGCGACGGACGGCGCGCTTTTCCCGTCTGCCGTCAGCCCCAGCATGCCCGTCTTGGTGCGGACGCCGCAGGCAATCGCGGTGCCGGAAGAAGCGGAGTCGGGTATCGCCGATGTCTCATTGTAGGTATCCACAATAGCGGTTACGGGGAACTGCGTGAATTTGAGCATTCCCGGCCGGATATCGCCGGATTTGTCGCTGCCGCTGAAATACTGCGCGGCGCTGACCTGCGCAAACGACATGCCGTCGCCGATAAACAGGAAAACGTATTTGGGCTCACCAGCGGGCACGGGCTCCGCGGGAGCCGCCGGGACTAGCGGCAGCGTTTCCGCGGGCGTGGGGGACACCGTCGCGGCAGGCGCCACAGTGGCGGATGGTTCCTGCGGCGGCGAAGTACACCCCGCCAGCGCCAAAACAGCCATCACCAGAGCCGCAATCACAATCAGCCGCCTGTGTTTCATATGCGTTACCCCCTTTACCCAGCCTGCGCCGCTGTTACCATAATATTCCTTTCAGTCATGATATTCAACCTGTATGGCAGGCGTTATCAGTTTACTTTATGCAATACCCACCCGCCGCCATGCCACAAGCTCAATACCGGGAACGCAAAAGGGCCGTGTCACCCGCAGCCCGATAATATTTCTCAAACCTGACAGCCTTACACCCGGCGCCGGCAAACTGGCTGTTGTACAGGTCGGCGTAAAAGCCGCCCAGCGCCATCAGCTCCGCGTGGCTGCCCTGCTCGACGATGCGCCCTTCGTTCATCACCAGTATCGTGGACGCGTTGCGGATGGTAGACAGCCGGTGCGCAATCATGAAGCTGGTGCGCCTCTTCATCAGCGCGATCATGGCGTTCTGGATATACGCCTCAGTGCGCGTATCCACGCTGCTCGTCGCCTCGTCCAGTATCAGTATCGGCGGGTCGGCCAGCAGCGCCCGCGCGATGGTGATAAGCTGCCGCTGCCCCTGCGATATGTTGGACGCTTCCTCGTTGAGCACCGTACCATATCCCTCCGGCAGCGAGCGGATAAAATGGTCGGCGTGCGCCATCTTCGCCGCGCGGTACACTTCCTCGTCGGTGGCGTCCGCCCTGCCGTACCGTATATTGTCCATGATGGTGCCGCCGAACAGCCACGTATCCTGCAGCACCATGCCGAACTGCTTTCGCAGGTTCTCGCGCGGCAGCGTGCGGATGTCCACGCCGTCCACCAGGATTCTCCCTTCATCCACGTCGTAAAACCGCATCAGGAGGTTCACGATCGTGGTCTTGCCTGCGCCCGTGGGTCCCACGATGGCCACCACGTCGCCCGGCTTTACATCAAGACTGAAGTCCTTGATGACGGTCACGCCCGGGTTGTATCCGAACGACACATGCTCAAACCGGACCGCGCCCTTCGGGTATTCAATCACGTTTTCATGGCTGTCCGGGGGCATCTCTTCCTCGTCCAGCACTTCAAACACGCGTTCCGCCGCCGCCACGGTAGACTGCAGCACGTTGGCAATCTGCGCCACCTGCGTGATGGGCTGCGTAAACTTCCGCGAATACTGTATAAACGCCTGCACGTTGCCGATGGAAATCCGCCCATTAATCACCATAATCCCGCCGATGGCGCATACGAACACGTAAGAAAGGTTGCTCACAAAATGCATCAGCGGCATCATGATGCCGGAGAGAAACTCCGCCTTCCAGCCCACGGTATACAGCCGCTCGTTGATCTCGTCAAACCTCTTTACGCTGTCGTCCTCCCTGCCGAACGCTTTTACCACGGTGTGCGCGCCGTACATCTCCTCCACATGGCCATTGATGTGCCCCAGCTCTTCCTGCCGCCCCTTGAAATACTTCTGGGATTTCTTCACGATCAGCTGCACCAGTACGAAGCTCAACGGCAGCGCCACCAGCGTCACCAGCGTAATCACCCACGATATCGTCAGCATCATCACCACGATGCCCACCAGCGTCACCACCGATGTAATCACCTGCGTCAGCCCCTGCGACAGCGTGGTGGATATCGTATCGATGTCGTTGGTTACGCGCGAGAGTATCTCGCCGTGTGTCCGCCCGTCGAAATATTTCAGCGGCAGCCGCGCCAGCTTCTCATCTACCTGCCGCCGCATATCGTACACCACCTGCTGCGATGTTTTCGCCATCACGAAGTTCATGATGAACGTAAACAACCCGCTGATCACATACAGCACGATCACGGTCAGCAAAATGCCGCCAACCTTGGCGAAATCGATCCTTCTTGCCTGCACCGCCTGAAACTTGGCATATGCGTCCTGCAGCACCGCCATATTCTCCGGATTCGTGAGATCCACGTTTTGCTGTATCACCGACATGATCTCATCTTGCGGTATCTCCCCGCTGGCTATCCGGTCCGCCACGTCCGCAGGCAGTTTCTCCTTTAGCTCGGAAAACGCTTCCGCCTTGGCCGACATCGGCGCAAACAGCTCCGTCGTCGCCTGCCCCAATATCTTGGGCCCGAATATCGAGAACACCGTGCCGAGAATCGCCGTCACCAGCACAACGGCAAGCGCCGCCTTGTGCCGTGCCAGATATTTCACCAGGCGCCTTAGGCTTCTCTTGAAATTCTTCGCCTTCTCCATTGGCATGCCGTGGCCGTGGCCAAAACCGCCACGCTGCCCGCGCTCCCTGCCCATGCCTCTGCCCGCTGCTCTGTTCGTTTCACTCATGCCATTTCCTCCAGCCCCAGCTGCGAAGCCACAATCTCCCGGTACGTCTCGCAGCTTTGGAGCAGCTCTCTATGCCGGCCCTGCCCGGCGATCCGCCCCTCGTCCAGCACGATGATGTTGTCCGCCCCCATCACGGTGCTCACGCGCTGCGCCACGATTATAACCGTCGCGTCCTTGATCTCATCGGCCAGCGCCTGCCTTAATTTCGCGTCCGTCTTAAAGTCCAGCGCCGAGAAGCTGTCGTCGAATATGTGCACCTCCGGCCGTCGAACGAGCGCCCGCGCGATGGACAGCCGCTGTTTCTGCCCGCCCGAAAAGTTTGTACCGTCCTGCGCCACCGGAGCCTCAATGCCTCCTTCCAGCGCGGACACAAACTCCTCCGCCTGCGCGATGCGCAGCGCGCGATGAATCTCCTCGTCCGTCGCGTCCTCCTTGCCGTAGCGGATGTTGTCCGCAACAGTGCCGGAGACAAGGCCCACCTTCTGCGGCACGAAACCAATCTTTTCGCGCAGCACGCTCTGCGGGTAGTCCCGCACGTCCACGCCGTCCACCAGCACCTGGCCTTCGCTCGCGTCGTAAAACCGCGGTATCAGGTTGACCAGCGTGGTCTTGCCGAAGCCGGTGCTGCCGATGACAGCCGTCACCTCGCCCGGCTTCGCGGTAAAAGATATACCCGAAAGCGCGGGTTCCTGCGCGCCGTGGTAGTAAAAGCTCACGTTTTTAAACTCTACCTGCCCTTTCAGCGCGGTTGCCGGGGCCGTGTCCGCCTTGTCCGTCACTGTGGGTACAATAGAGAATATCTCGTTGATGCGCTCCGCGGATGCTTGGGCGCGCGGCAGCATCACAAACATCATCGTCGCCATAATAAGCGCAAACATCACCTGCATCACGTACTGCTGGAACGCCATCAGGTCGCCCACCTGCGTGGCGCCGGTATCCACCAGCCGCCCGCCGAACCACAGCACCGCCACCGTCGCAAGGTTCAGCACCACCATGATGGCGGGAAACATCAGGCTCATCCAGCGGTGCGCCGCCACCGACGTATCGGTGAGGTCTTTGTTGGCTTCGTCAAACCGTTGCTGCTCGTACTGCGTCTTGTTGAAAGCGCGGATCACGCGGATGCCCGTCAGGTTCTCGCGCAGCACCAGGTTCACCCGGTCCACCTTTTTTTGCAGAGATTTGAACAGCGGCATCACTTTCATCGCGATGCCCAGTATCACCGCTGAAATCAGAACCACAATCACGATGATCAGCCACGACAGCCCGGCATCCTTGCGTAGCGCCATCACAATGCCGCCCGCCGCCGTAATGGGCGCCGCTAGCAGCATGGAGAGTATCATCACCATCACGTTCTGTATCTGCGTCACGTCGTTGGTAGACCGCGTGATCAGCGACGCGGTGCCGATTTTGTCAAACTCGGCCAGAGAAAAGCCCTCCACCGTACTGAATATGTCCCGCCGCAAATCCCGCGCAAACCCCACGGCCATTTTGGCCGCAAACAGCCGCGCGATCACGGTGCACGCCGTCACCACTAGCGTAAATCCCAGCATCACAAGGCCCGTGCTGATGATAAAGCCGATGTCCCGGCCCACAACGCCCTTGTTGACGATGTCCGACATCAGGTTAGGCAGGTAAAGCTGGGAGAGCGCCTGCACCGCGGTCATCGCCACCACGACCAGCGCCTGCCATCCGTAAGGCTTCAGATATTTCAAAAGTTTTCCCATAATGCTCCCCGTAGTGAAACTTTATTTCTCCAGAATGTCGATGATTTTATCCAGCATCCATTCAAAATACGCGTCCTCGTCCCCGCCGAGCGTCATGCCATGCAAGCCCCGGAAAAAATGCCCCAGTATGTTGGTGGTAAACAGCCTCATCGCCATTCTCGGTTCAGCGGCGAGCAGCCCCGCCTCATGCATCGCCGTAAAATACGTAAGCAGGCTGCTTTGCGTCACCTGCTCGCTTTTGCGCACGTTCCTCTCCGGCGCGGACCCGCGGAACTTGTCGCGCATCACCATCCGGATCAGCGGCGCATTCTTTTTGTATGTATTCAGCATATCGTAGGCGATATGCCTCAGGTCGGTCCGAAGGTCGTAAGTGACGCCGTTTTTCAGGTAGTCCTCCACCGTATATGGGTGAAAACAGTTGCGCAGCGTCTCGTCAAACAGGCTCCGCTTGGATTTGAAATGCCGGAAAAGCGTCACCTCGGAAACGCCTGCCCTCAGCGCAATCTCTTTTGTCGTGGCCGACGCAAACCCCTTTTGCTCAAAAAGCTCCCGCGCCGCCTCCATGATTTTTTCCCTGGTTCCCATTTCTCCCCCGAAACAATCAGCAGAGAAGTACTTGCTTAACATCAAGCTGTCAAAGAAGTCCCAAATACAATTACGTGGGCAAGCCGGGCTATATATCACCCCAATTAGACCTTGTCTTTTCGGGGACCCCGCACCCACCCCAAAAAGCCTGCGGCTTTTCGCCAAACTGAAGTAAGCACTTGCTTACATTATGTTAATCCGGCGCTAAAGTCAACGGGCGTTTCTAAATTGTTTACAGTTTATTCAACGAATCTTTCCCTTTATCGCAGCCCTCCGCGGCCCCGCCATGTTGCGCCGCCCTGCCCTGCACCTTATAATGAATATGATTAAGTTTCGGCGTGTCGGCGCGCTGCGCCAGCAAACGTGCAAACGCCGCGGTTACTTAAGCGTCCGGGAAAGCACAGAGCGGTTTAATGAAAAATATCGTCAAAAAAGCGGATATCATACTGTTTATACTGCTCATCGCAGCAGCAGCGGCGGGCATCGTGCTGATGAGCAGCGCGGGTTCGGCGGGGTCCGTCGCCGTGGTGCGCGTAGACGGCAAAATCGCAAGGCAGGTAGACCTTGGCGTCGACCAGACGTTTTGGGCGGGCGACGTCCAGCTCCAGGTGCAGGACGGGGCCATCGCCTTCATCGCGTCCGACTGCCCCAATAAGGAGTGCATCCATGCGGGCTGGCTCAAAAGCCCCGGCTCCAGCGCGGCCTGCCTGCCCAACCGCGTTTCCGTCACCATAGAAGGCGCAGGCGAACAGCAGGAGGTGGACACCGTTGCGGAGTAATGTCTCAGCCCGCCGCGTCGCCACGCTGGGCGCGCTGCTCGCAATATCGCTGGTGCTCTCCGTCGTGGAGAGCATGCTGGGCGCGCTGGTGCCGCTGCCCATACCCGGCGTCAAGCTGGGCCTTGCGAACATCGTATCCATGTTCATACTCGTGTACTTCTCGCTGCCGTCGGCGCTGGTAATCGCGTTGCTGCGCACGCTGCTCGCGGCGCTGCTCACGGGCGGGCTGTCGATATTCCTGTTCTCCGCGCCGGGCGCCATACTCAGCATACTGCTGATGTGGATTGCCATGCGCTTTGTCCCGCCGCTCAGCCTGGTGGGCGTCTCGATGGTGGGCGCTGTTGCGCACAACCTGGCTCAGGTGTGCGTCGCGGTGCTGATCACCGGCGAGGTGAACCTGTTCTACTACGCATTCGTGCTCACCGCCGTGGGCGCGGTGTCCGGCTCCATCACCGGCATCGTCGCCGGCGCTACTTTCAGCCGCGCAGCAGGCGCGCTGTGCATCAAAGAGCAGGCGCCGCATATACTACAATCAAACCAGGGAGGTGCCAGATGAACTATTATCCGTCTCTGTATTGGGACCCAACAATACTGCTGATGATTCCCGGCATCATTGTGGCCATTTGGGCACAGGCCAAGGTGACCGGCGCATATAATACCTATTCCAGGCGGCCCGTGATGAGCGGTATCACCGGCCGCGAAACGGCGGCGCGCATACTCGCGTCCCATGGCGTTCGCGACGTGCAGATCAACGTATCCTCCGGCGTGCTCACCGACAGCTACCACCCCTTAAAGCGCACGCTCAGCCTGTCCCAGGCCAACTACTCAGGCAGCTCGGTGGCAGCCGTTGCAGTGGCCGCGCATGAATGCGGGCACGCGCTGCAGCACAGCTCCGGCTATTTGCCGCTCAAAATCCGCAACGCCATCGCCCCTGTCGTCAGCTTCGCGTCCTACCTTTTGTGGCCGCTGCTGATATTCGGCATCTTTCTCGGTTATTCCAACATACTCTCCGTCGTGGTGTATATCTTCCTCGGCATATTCTTGTTCCAGGTGATCACGCTGCCCGTGGAGTTCAACGCGTCCCGGCATGCCCTCGTCGCGCTGTCGGCGCAGAACATGCTCACCGAAGAGGAGCTGTACGGCGCGCGGAAGATGCTGAATGCCGCTGCGCTCACCTATGTGGCCGCCACTTTGGTCGCGCTGCTCAACGTGCTGCGCTTCGCCATGCTGTCAAACAGAAGAAAGTAACACAAAAACCGCACCAAGTCCTATTGTCTAAAGCTCACTGAAACACTATAATATGACTGTTGGCGTTCCATGGAAAAAACCGTGCCACCCCCCTTCCCGTTTTTTTGGTTGCAGGCGGCTGCGGGGCGGCGTGGTTTAAATATTGAGGAGGAGAACCATGAACAAGATCGACCAGCTGTCCATCAATACCATACGCGTACTTTCTGCAGAAGGCGTGCAGAAAGCCAACAGCGGCCATCCCGGCCTGCCGCTCGGCGCTGCGCCGATGGCATACACGCTATGGTCGCGGCACTTAAAACACAACCCCAAAAACCCCAAGTGGCCGGACAGGGACCGCTTTGTACTCTCCGCAGGCCATGGCTCCATGCTGCTCTATTCGCTGCTGCACATATTCGGTTACGACGTCACCATCGACGATATCAAGAACTTCCGCCAGCTGGGCTCCAGAACGGCGGGCCATCCGGAATACGGCCACCTGCCCGGCATCGAGACGACAACCGGCCCGCTGGGCCAGGGCATTGCCAACGCCGTAGGTATGGCGATGGCGGAAGCGCACCTCGCCGCCATGTTCAACAAAGACGGCTACAACGTAGTGGACCACTATACCTACGTGCTGTCGGGCGACGGCTGCCTGATGGAAGGCGTCGCTTCCGAAGCCTGTTCACTTGCGGGCACGCTGAAGCTGGGCAAGCTGATACTCTTGTACGACCGCAACAAGATCACCATCGAGGGCGAAACCGACTTCACGTTCGATGAAGACGTGGCAAAGCGCTTCGAAGCCTACGGCTGGCAGGTGCTGCACGTCGAAGACGGCAACGAAGATATCGACAGCATCGACAAAGCCATCGCCGAGGCCAAGGCGGAAAAGAGCAGGCCCTCCATCATCATCATCAAGACGCACATCGGCTACGGATGCCCCCCCGTGCAAGGCAAAGCCTCCTGCCACGGCTCGCCGCTGGGCGACGAGAACATCGCGCTGCTCAAGCAGACGCTGGGCTGGAACTATACCGAAAGCTTCCATGTCCCGGACGAAGTAAAAGCCGCCGCTGCTGAGCGTCAGAAGAAATACGACGAGGCGGAAGCGCAGTGGAACGAGATGTTCGCGGCATACCGCAAGGCTTATCCCGACATGGCGGCGCTGTGGGACAAGTGCTTCGGCCCGGTGGACGAATCCGCCCTCTCCGACCCGCCGCTGTTTGAGTTCGATAAGCCGCTGGCCACACGCCAGTCCTCCGGGATAACGCTCAACCGGCTGGCCGAGAAGCTGCCCGGCCTGTTCGGCGGCAGCGCGGACCTCGGCCCGTCCAACAACTCGGTGCTCAAAGGCCGGCCGTATTTCTCCGCTGAAACGCCGGAAGGCCAGAACATCCACTACGGCATCCGCGAATTCGCGATGGCGGCCATCGCCAACGGCCAGGCGCTGCACGGCGGACTCATACCGTATGTGGCCACGTTCTTCGTGTTCTCCGACTACCTCAAGAACGCCCTCCGCATGTCCGCGCTGATGGGCCTGCCGGTCATCTACGTCATGACGCACGATTCCATCGGCGTCGGCGAAGACGGTCCCACCCACCAGCCCATCGAGCAGCTTGCCACAATGCGCGCCACGCCCAACGTCTACACGTGGCGTCCGGCGGATTCCAAGGAGACGGCGGCAGCCTACATCTCGGCGCTGCGCGCTAAGGGTCCGTCCGTCATCGCGCTGTCCCGCCAGACCTTGCCGCTGTACGAGGAAACCGGCCCCGCGGCGCTCAAGGGCGCTTACGTGCTAAAAGACTTCGGCGACAAGCCGCAGGTCATACTCATCGGCACGGGCAGCGAAGTGGAAATCTGCTATCAGGCCGCCCAGAAGCTGGCGGAAGAGGGCATCGCCGCGCGCGTGGTCTCCATGCCCTGCATGGAAGTGTTCGAAGAGCAGGACGAGGCATACCGCCAGAGCGTGCTGCCCGACTCCATCGACCGCCGCGTTATCGTGGAAGCGGGTTCGTCCTTCGGCTGGCACAAATATGCCGTACCCAAGGGCGAGATCGTCGCGCTGGACCGCTTCGGCGCCTCCGCCCCGGCCAAGCAGCTGTACGCCGCTTTCGGGCTCACGGCGGAAAACGTCGTCGCCAAGGCCAAAGCGTCGCTCGCAAAATAATTGCCGGAACAAATCAAAGAGGCGTCCACTGCTGCGCCTCTTTTTGTATACCCTTAAGAGAGCCGCAAGCTGCCTTCGCAATGAGCAAAACAAATGTTCTGTATTTTATATACATCAAGCACGGGATATGGTACAATATTTCAAAAATTAGCCTGAAGGGTATCTCATGACGAGCATCGAAGGCACCGTGCTGGAGATCGTTTTCCGCAACGACGAGAACGGCTGGACGGTGATCAACATCGACTTTGCCGGCGAACTCACCACCGCCGTGGGGTGCATGCCGCACATCCACGAGGGCGAGTTTGTGCGCCTTTTCGGCGCGTGGACGGAGCACCGCCTGTACGGCCGGCAGTTTGCGGCCACTTCTGTGGAAACGCGCCTGCCGGGCACGGTGGAGTCCATCCGGCTGTTTCTGTCCAGCGGCCTCATCAAAGGCGTGGGCGAAGCGCTGGCGCAGCGCATCGTGGACGCTTTCGGTACCGACACCTTCGACATAATTGAAAACCATCCGGAGCTGCTCGCCGGCGTGAAAGGCATCAGCCACAGAATGGCGATGAACATATACGAGAGTTTCTCCAAGCACATCGGCGTCAAGCAGACCGTCATCGACCTGCAGAGCCTCGGCCTGTCCGTCCGGCAGGCGTTCCGCGCGCTGGAGCGCTACGGCGCGGCGGCGCCCACATTGATCCGCGAAAACCCCTACCGCATGATCGACGACATCGCTGGCATCGGCTTCGAGCGCGCCGACAGGATTGCGGCGCACATCGGTATCGACCGCCAGTCGGGCTACCGCATCGACATGGGGCTAAAGCACGTGCTGATGACCGCGATGAACGACGGGCACACCTGCCTGCCGCGCGGCGAACTGTTGCGCCGCGCCGCCGCCCTGCTGGGCGTGGACGAAGCGCTGGTGGACGCCCGCATCAGCGCGCTCACGCTGTCTGACCAGCTCGCGCAGAAGTTTATCAACCGTACGCCCGCCGTGTTCCACATGGCCGCGTACGTGACCGAATCCGACGTCGCGCGCCGGCTGTACCTGCTGTCGCGCTGCGCGCCGCGCGTGCCTATTAAAGACCCCGTGCGCGCCTACGAGCGCTGTATCGGCGATACGCCGCTGTCCGAGGAACAGGAGCGGGCGGTATTGCAGGCGCTGTCCGCTCAGGTGGCCGTCATCACCGGCGGGCCCGGCACCGGCAAGACCACCATCATCAAAACAATCATCTCGATATTCGAGCAAAACGGCGTCACCACTGCGCTGTGCGCGCCCACCGGGCGGGCGGCCAAGCGCATCGAACAGTCCACCGGCCGCGAAGCCTCCACCATCCACCGCCTTTTGGAATACGGCATGCCGGTGGACGAGGATTTTGCCGAAAACGAAGCCCGTTTCATCCGCAACGAGGACAACCCTCTGGAAGCGGAAGCGATCATCGTGGACGAAGCCTCCATGGTGGACATATTCCTGATGCGTTCGCTGCTTAGGGCCCTGTCCGACGGCACGCGGCTTATCATCGTGGGCGACGCAGACCAGCTGCCTTCCGTCGGGCCGGGCAACGTGCTGCGCGACATCATCAAGAGCGAAATATTCCCGGTGTCCCGGCTCACGAAATTTTACCGCCAGAAAGAGGGCGGCACCATCGTGGAGAACGCCCACCGCGTCAACCGCGGCGAAAACCCGGAGTTTTACATGACGGGCGATTTTGTGTTCCTCCCCGAAAACCGGCCGGAAGCCGTCATCGAACGCATTAAAGAGCTTTTGACCAAAGGAGAGCTGCCCGAAAAATACGACATACTCGAACAGGTGCAGATACTCTGCCCGATGAAAAAGGGCGTGCTGGGCGTGTACAACCTCAATATGGAGCTGCGCGAACTGCTAAACCCCCGGCTCGCCTCGCGGCCCGAAGTGCAGGTCGGCGACACGCTGTTCCGCGTGGGCGACAAGGTGATGCAGACTAAAAACAACTACGGGCTGGAATGGTACTACACCGACGAAACAAGGTATTATAACAGGGGTGTCGGCGTGTTCAACGGCGACATGGGGCGCATCACGCGCATCGACCACGACGCGAAAGAGGCCACGGTGTGCTTCGACGGCAGCCGCGACGCCGTCTATGCCTTCGCCGAGCTGGAGCAGCTGGAGCACGCCTACGCCGTCACGGTGCATAAATCGCAGGGCAGCGAGTTTCCGGTGGTGATACTGCCGCTGATGTCGGGCGGCGGGCGCTTTCTGTCCCGCAACCTTTTATACACCGCGCTCACACGGGCGGTGGAAAAAGTGATATTCATCGGCCAGAAAAGCGCGGTGGAAGCGATGGTGGCGAACAACCGCATCACCGGCCGCTACACCACGCTGGACCACGAACTCCGCGAACTGGCAGAGATACTGGGGGCGGTATGAACATACGAGCGGCATTAAAAAAAGCGGCGGATACGCTATTCCCCTACATACCGGCCTGCGTGGCCTGCGGCATCGAGAAAGGCGTGGATGGCTACCTCTGCCCGGACTGCCGGAAAGAGATGGGAGCGCTGCGTGCAGGGCAGTTTGCCGCCATGGGCTTTCAAGCCGTCAGCGCCTATGAATATTGCGGTCTGGCCGCCAGTCTGGTTCAGCGGTATAAGTACAGCGACGATAAATGGCTGTGCGCATTCATGGCAAGCGCGATGGCCAAAGCCTGTGACATGACTAATGCAGACGTCATCTGCCATGTGCCGCTGCACGACAAGCGCCGCAAATCGCGCGGTTTCGACCAGGCGGAACAGCTGGCAAAGCGGCTTTCCGAGCTCACCGGCAAGCCGTTCGTGCGCGCCATAAAGCGCGTGCGCCACACGCCCACGCAGACAAAGCTCAGCGCGGCGGAGCGGCAGGAGAACGTACGCGGAGCTTTCGAAAGCCTCTGCCCGATAAGCGGCCGCATCGCTCTGGTGGACGACGTTCTCACCACCGGCGCTACGGCAGCGGAATGCGCCGGCGTGCTGCTCAAATCAGGCGCACAAAGCGTCGTGATATTAACGTTCGCGCGTGCTGCGCAGGAGTGACGCGATTGGAAAAAGCATTAACGAGGATGTTTATATGGGATATTCCGGCACTGTTATGTTCCTGCATCCGTTGTCTCTTCTTGTCATCGCAGCTGTTCTGCTAATCTTAACCTTTGCAATTGTATATACCATGAAAAGGGTATTTAAGCTGAGCAAGGAGGAAATTGACGGCTCGTTTGCTTCCTTGGTTTTCAGCGCTTGGGCGATTAATTTAGTAGCGCTTGCACTAGCACAGATCATCATGGATTTTATAACCTTTTCAATACCCTATTTTGATATTATTTACGCCGAATTTCGAAGCAGCCTAAGCAACAGTTACCTCCCGGAATTAATCTATATAACACTATCGGCACTGCTGTATGCGGCACTGCTTTTATCCAGCTACCCCGCATTTCGTGCTAAAATAGCAAACAAGGCGAATAGAAATAAAATGTTTATTGTTTTTGTTATCTCATCGGCTTTGATATGGGCCATAATCATGTGCCTCGGAATGGGAGTCTTCAGCCGTCTTTAAGTCACAATGCAGGTAACAGACAAGGATGTGACGACATGCTCACCACCATCAAAGAAGCGAGGACGATTATATGGGGTATTTTGGTTCTGTCGTATTCCTTTTCCCGCCGTTTGTGTTTATCTCCGTATCTGCTCTGTTAATCATAACCTTTACCAATTTACACATCACGAAAGCAATCCTCGGGCTGAGCAAAGCGGATATTAACGGCTCGATGGTTGCCTTAACTTTTATCGTTTGGCCATTAATTTTGCAGCGCTTGCGCTGGCTTTAATCAGCACAGATGTTATTACATATTCAATACCATACTTTAATGTCGTTCACGCTGAATTTAAAAGCATCTCACGCGACAATTACCTTCCGGAAATAATCTATATTGCATCTGTGGCGCTGCTGCATGCGGCCCTGCTCTTCTCCAGCCACCCCTTATTTCGCAAAAAAATAAAACAACGCCAAAAGGAATGAAATGTTTGTTGCTTTTGTGATATCTTCGGTTCTGTTCTGGGTAATAATCATGTGCTTTGAATTGAGGGTCTTTTGACGCCAATAAGCCGGAACACGGTTAAACGAGCAAGGATATACGGCGTGTTACGCTTGAATTGCGGCCCGGCGCGTATTATTATGGATACGGTCAAACACCGATGAGTGTTTGCCCATCGGCATACACCCCGACAATACGGCAGAATGGGAGAAACTTATGGAATTCGCAAAACGTCTGGACAATGTAACGGGCAGCGCCATCCGCGCGATATTCGCGCTGATAGGCCAGCCCGGAATGATATCGTTCGCGGGCGGCAACCCCGCGCCCGAGAGCTTTCCGTCTGAAGACATCGCGCAGATCGCCGCGGATCTTCTGCGCCAAAACGGCAGCACCATACTGCAGTACGGCGGCACGCCGGGCATCGGCAGCTTGAAAAACACCGTTCTGGAGATGGCGGCGCAGCGCGGCATCAAGGCTTCGCCCGACGAGGTCATCATCACGTCGGGCGCGACGCAGGGCATCGGCCTAGCCGCCAAGGTGCTGTGCAACCCGGGCGACGTCATCCTCGCCGAATCGCCCACGTTCCTAGGCGCGCTGCAGACGTTCTACGCCTACGAAACCAAAGTCGTCGGCGTGGACATGGACGAAGACGGCATGGTCGTGGACGCGCTGGAAGAGAAAATCATCCGCCATCGCCCGAAGTTCATCTACACCATCCCCACGTTCCAGAACCCGTCGGGCCGCACCATGCCGGTGAAACGCCGTGAGAAAATGCTGGAAGTGTGCAAAAAGCACGGCGTGCTGGTGCTGGAGGACGACCCTTACTGCGATCTTCGGTATTCCGGCGAACCCGTCCCCCCCATCAAGAGCCTGGACGACGACGGACACGTAATCTACCTGATGAGCTTCTCCAAGATCATATCGCCGGGCCTGCGCGTGGGCGCCGCGATTGCGGACAAGCGCATCATCGAGAAGTACAACATCTGCAAGCAGGGCGAAGACCTGCACACCGCCAACCTGTCGCAGGAAATCGTGAACGCGTACATGCACTCCGGCAAGATTGAAGCGCATATCCAGAGCATCTGCGCCGATTACCGCGTCCAGCGCGACGCGATGCTGGAAAAGCTCGCGGAGTTTCCGAAAGGCGTCAAATACACCCGTCCGGACGGCGGGCTGTTCATCTGGGTCACGCTGCCCGAAAGCATGAACGCGCTCACGCTGTTCAAACAGTGCGTGGACGCGGGCGTGGCGTACGTGCCCGGCACGCATTTTTATCCCGAAGGCGGTCACGAAAACACGCTAAGGCTCAACTTCTCGATGGCGTCGCTGGAGCAGATCGATAGGGGCATGGACATATTGAAAAGCGTGATTGAAAAGAACATCGGTTAGCCGGCGGAAAGCGAAGGTTTATACGGCAGACAGAAATCAGGGGGCTGGTTTATACCAGTCCCCTGTTCTTATTAGGGTGTCTTAGAATATCAGCACTTTCTGGCCGGGCGCAACGGAGTCGCCCATATCCGGGTTAAAGCGTTTGATGTTGTCCGGCGTGGTGGCGTAGCGCTTGGCGATATCCCATGTGCTCTCGCCGCCGTCCGCGAAGTAGATGGTGATGCCAGTGTTGCGGACATTGGGCTCCCCGGTGTCTTTCAGGTCGGTCACCAGGCGGATATTCACGTTGCAATAGGTCCTCAGCGCCACGTCCAGCATGAACTTGACGCTGATGTCGCGGCCCGTGCCCTCGCAGATCGCGCTCTCCACGTCGGCGTTCACCTCAATCTCGTCGCCAGGCGATATGCCTTCCAGCAGCGCCTCCGCCTCAAACGGCACTTCTCCGCAGTGGCTGTATACCCCGTCCGGCGAGGTGTAGCACATGGTAAACATCATCAGGCCTTCAATATACACGCGGCCTTCGCCCGGTCGCAGCGCAAGTATCACCGGGCTCGCCTTGAAGCATACCACGCGCGATACGCCGGGCTGCGTAGAGGGAATGCTGATGCTGCTGCGCGCAAATGTGCGCACGCATCCCCAACGCTTCAGCTGCCGGCAGCATTGGTCCGCATACGCTACGTCAAGCCTGTTGGAAAGCGAATACGCATCCTCCATGTATTCGGCCTCCCTGTAAGTGCGCGCGGTGCACAGCAGGTTAATGCGGGCACTGAGGCGCAGTATGTCGCCCGCATCCTCCACAGTGTTCAGCGAAAAATCCATCAAATTGGCGTCCGCGGTCACGTTGTCGTTCGGTTCCAGGTTATCCGCCGGTATGATCTGCCCGAACGGCACCGATTCGGTAAGCTGCTGCAGCGGCGCGCCGCGGTCCTCCGAAATATAAAGAGCGGTGATTTTAAGCTCGCCTTCCACTACGATCCGCGCATCCTCGGCGTGCACCAACTTCACGACGGGATAGGCGTCGGCGAACAGTATGCGCACAGCCATCGGCATGTTCTGCGGTATGCGCACGTCTTCGCGCATCATCAGCGTATCGCGCTTAATGTCGCGCGTCACCGCAAGCGGCTGGCTCGCCATCTTCACCTGAAGGCTCGGCTCGCCCGCATCGCTCACCGTCTCGATGCTCTTCGGCATAATCCCCCGCAGGCTGACGGACACGATACCCTTGACATATACGGAATGGCTGTCATCCGCGGAATACTCGATATCGCGGACGTTGCCCCTTGCGAATACCGTCATTCCCGCGCCCGCGCCGGGCATCTCCTCCGAATGCCTGAACGGCGAGGACGCTTCAAACGACTCGATGTCGCCATCCGCCGATATGTAAACGACGCTGAAAACCACGCTGCCATCCATGAATATGCGGCCGTCCGTGGGCTCCGCCATCACATGCGCGCGGCCCTGTATGAACAGGATGCGGTCAATATCGGCTTTGTCGGATGGCAGCGACAGCCTTCCCTCGATGAGGCTCTCGCTTAAGACTTCCCGGTCCGCTGTCTCAGTTTGTAACGACGTTTTTTGTACTTTCATATCGACACCCTCTCTTTATCTGGATAAGCGTTTCCCTTAATAAATATAGTAACGGGGCGCAGGAAATATGACGGCATAAGGCAAATATGCGCCCCGAAATTTACAGATTGTTTACACCCGGGCAACACTGGCTTTGATATAATAGATTAGGTTTTTTAATGTGCTTCAAACATTTTTATTCAATATATATGAATAAGGAGCAGCGTAAAGCTGCTCCCGATTTTTTTGTTCGCATAAGTTGAATCCATGCGTTTTTTTGTGGTCTATTGTGGCTTTATGACCGTGCAAAAACCCGGGCTGCCCGGCTTTTTGGCATAATCAAACAGCACATACGCCGGCTCTCCCAAAAGGCGCGAAAAATTGACGATGCGCCCGCGCTGCAGCCGCCGTCCCGCGCCTGCCGCCTCCTTCTCGAAATACTGGCGCGCGAAAGCCCTGTGCTCCTTATCATCCTCCGGCGCAAATTCCGCAGGGCATTCGGCGTTCTGCCGGGAAAACCAATCGTACGCCAGCGCTTCGCGCAAAAACACCGCGTCCGCTCCGGGCAGTCCGCAGGCATACTCGTATAGATATGTCATCAGCACGGCAGGTTTCTGCCGGCGCTCAAAATACCCCCGCTGCTCAAGATATGCCGCAAGCCCGTCAAACACGTCATACGGCGCCGTCCGCGACGTCAGCAGCTCCAGCGTTTTGGCAGCGGCGCGGTTGTTATACAGCGTATCCAGCAGCGCCGCCACGCGGTGCAGCCGGCACAGCGCAGCGTATGGCATGGTGCTAGTCTGCAATACCTCATAGGGCGCATCGTCACTGTAAACGATGCCGTAGCGCCCCGCCATATCGCGCAGCGGCGAGCCTTTGAGCACTTTCAAAAAGCCCAGCTGCAGCCGGTAGGCGCCCAGCCGGTAGGCATTATCGAAAGACTGAGCAAACGTCTCCGGCGTCTCCAGCGGCAGCCCGGCGATCAGGTCCACGTGTACATGCAGGTTTTTCATGCGGCACAGGCGGGCGGTTTTCTCCAGCACGGCCTGCGTGCTGTGCCCGCGGCCCACGGCGCGCAGCGTGTCGCCGTGGGTGGACTGTATGCCCACCTCAAACTGTATAAGCCCGGGCGGTGCGCCGACCAGCACGGCCAGCGTCTCGTCGGAGAGCAGGCTTGCGGATATCTCAAAGTGGAAGTTGGTGCGGCTCTGCGGATACTTTTCCTTCAAAGCGATCAGCGCCTCAAATATGCGGCGTGCGCGGTCGTCCGGGTAGTTGAACGTGCGGTCCACCAGCTTCACCTGCCGCACGTCGTGGCGCATAAAGTATTCCAGCTCGCGGATGGCGCGGTCTTCGGGCAGAAAATCCGTCACGGTACGGGCCGACAGACAGTAAGCGCAGCGAAACGGGCAGCCGCGGCTGGTCTCGTAGTAAATAATTTTTCCGGCGTATTCAGTGAAATCGTCGTAGACAAACGGAAGCTCTCCCATCGGCATTGGCGCGGCGTCCGGCGTCTCCCTAACGCCCCCGTCCGGCGTGCGGATGCAGGCGGACGGCGTATCGTCGATGCTCTCTCCGCTGCAGAACGCCTCCGCGAAACGGCGGAACGGCGCTTCGCCCGGCCCGCGGATGATGATGTCGATAAACCGGTGCCTTTTCATCAGCTCCGGCGCGTCAAACGACACCTCGGGCCCGCCCAGCAGTATGGTGCAGCCGGGCATAAGCTTTTTGACAGCCGACGCGACGGTCAGCACAAAGCCGATGTTCCAGATATAGCAGGAAAAGCCCACGGCATCCGGCCCGGCGCTTATGATGCGCTCTGTCACCTCGTCAGGGCTGTCGTTGATGTTGTATTCCGCGGCGCGCACAGGCAAACCCGCCGCCGCCTTTACAAGGCAGGGCAGCGCAAGGCTGCTGTGCGACCAGCGCGCGCCCAGCGCGCAGAGCAGTATGGTCTTCATGCGCCTATGATAACAGGAGCGCCAAGCCGGCGCAACCGCAGCTGGTAAATCCCGTACTTTGAAGTCTAAAAGGAGGCTGTTCCTGTTGAAAAAATGGCCCTTTTGTATTATAGTATATCTTAACTTGTTTTTCGGACATGGCCGGTGGTGGAGTAATTAAAAGGGGTAAAATAGATGGGTCTGTTTGAATTCAACGATATCGGCATAGATCTGGGTACGGCCAGCGTTCTGGTCTATGTGAAAGGCAAAGGCATCGTACTGCGCGAACCATCCGTTGTGGCAGTCAACCGCAACACCGGCGAAATTATCGCGATCGGTGAGGAAGCCCGGGTTATGCTGGGTCGCACGCCGGGCAACATTGTGGCGATTCGCCCGCTGCGCAACGGCGTCATTTCCAACTTTCACGATACCGAACGCATGCTGCGCTATTTCCTGCGCAAAGTTATCGGTCGGCGGCTGTTCTTTAAGCCGCGCGTGATGATCTGCGTGCCGTCCGGCGTTACAGAGGTGGAGCGCCGCAGCGTCATTGAGGCGGCGGAAGAGGCCGGCGCGCGCCACACCTACCTCATTGAAGAGCCGATGGCCGCTGCTATCGGCGCGGGCATCGACATCTCCGCACCCGTCGGCAACATGGTCATCGACATTGGCGGCGGCACCTGCGACATCGCCGTGATTTCGCTGGGCGGCATTGTCGTCAGCGATTCCGTGAAAATTGCGGGCGATAAGTTCGACGAAGCCATCATCCGGTATATGAAGAAAAAGCACAACATGCTCATCGGCGAACGCACCGCGGAAGAGATCAAGATCAACATCGGCTCCGCCTTCCCGCGCAAGGAGCAGATTTATATGGAGGTGGCGGGGCGCAACCTTATCTCCGGTCTGCCCAAGTCGGTCACCCTCTCCTCCAACGAGACCATCGAGGCGCTGGAAGAGCCGCTCAACGCGATGATGGAAACGCTGCACAGCGTGCTGGAGCGCGTACCGCCCGAATTGTCGTCGGATATCGCCGAAAACGGCATCTGCATGACGGGCGGCGGTTCCCTGCTCTACGGGTTGGACAGGCTGTTCAGCGAAAAGACGGGCATTCCGTGCTACGTCGCGGAAGACGCCATTTCCTGCGTCGCCATCGGCACCGGCCTTGCTCTGGACAACATCAGCCTTTACGGCAACGGCGCCATATACGATTACCGCAAAGGCGATTACTATAACAATTATTAAATTTTGTTAATACAGAATGTAAGATTAAATTGACAGTTAATAGTACCAAATGATATTATCAGTGTGATACTTGTAAATACGGTATCACACTATTAATTTTTTAGGAGGGAATCATGAACGCACCAGGTAAAACATTGTTAAAAGTGGTCAGCATACTGTTTATCATTTTCGGCGCTATTGCCTTGATTGTCTCGATCATCGCTCTGATTGGCGCGTCGGTGGTTGCTGCTCTCGTTCCGCTTGCTGGCATTCTCATCGTAGGAACCATTATCATGATCATTGTCAGCGTGCTGGAGTTGGTATTGGGTATTATCGGGCTTAAAAAATGTGGGGATCCTTCCCAGGCAAACTTCTTCATTGTAACCGGTATCATTCTCTGTGTTCTTGCTTTGGTAAGCCTGATCTTCAGCATTGCTGGCGGCGGTTTCGATGTCACCAGCCTGATCGGCTTTGTGCTGCCGATTCTCTATATCGTCGGCGGCTTCATGAACAAAAAGGCAGCAACAGCATCAGCAGCCTAAGCTCCGTAACAGCACCAGCAAAATAAACAGACTGGCGGGCAGTCGGTATGACTGTCCGCTTTTATTTTACCCCATCACAGCCCAAGGCCTATTGCCTAAGTCCGCTCCATCCTCATTTATACCTTTGTGCCGTTCTCACCATCCTTAGCTTCTTTTTGGCAGCCTGTTTTCACCCCGGCTTTCTGCTATACGTTTAATCATTCCATGAAATGTCCAGAATGATATCATAATCATCTTTAAGGAGGATATCATGAACGCACCAGGCAAAACGATGTTAAAAGTCGTCAGCATAATTTACATTGTCATAGGAGCTATCTGTGCCCTGCTTATGATCCTTTCGCTGTTTTTCGGGTCCCTTCTCGCGTCTATTGCGGGCAATATATTCGGAGCGTTGGGCGGCTTATTAGGCGGTGCGCTTTTCATCGTATTTTTAATCCCCGCCGCCGCAGATCTGATAATCGGCATTATCGGTGTCAAGTTCTGCGACGATCCATCCAAGGCGTCATTTTTCATCGTTGTCGGCTTCATAATGGGCGGTCTGATGTTAATCAGCCTGTTCGGCGCATTCTCAATATGGAACCTGATTGGCCTTATCTTGCCCATACTTTACATCGTCGGCGGGTTCAGGAACAAAAACGCGGTACCAGCAGCTTAAAGCCCATAACAAAGGCAAAAACACAGGCGGGCAGCCGGCATAGCTGTCCGCCCTTTTTATTATCAGCCCGCACCCCAGTATAAACGAAAGCCCCGGTTATCCCCGGGGCCTTTATAGCGTTAACCTATTCGTCCAGTTCCGAGAGCCACGCCTCGGCTTCCGCGTCCGAAGGCATGCGCCAGTCGCCGCGCGGCGAAAGCGACACGCTGCCCACCTTGGGCCCGTCCGGCATGCACGACCGCTTAAACTGCGACGCGAAAAACCGCCGGTAAAACGCTCTCAGCTGCTCTTTCAGCTGCGCCTCGGTGTATTCCGGATATGCGTGCTTCGCCAGCAGCAGCACCTTTTTGGGCGGCATCGCAAAACGGAGTATGTAGTACATGTAGAAGTCGTTGACGTCATACGGGCCGACCAGCTTTTGCGTATCCTGCCGCTCGTCCTCGCCGGTGGGCGGCAGCAGCTCGGGCGACGGCGGAATGGCCACTATTTCCTGCATAATCGCGTGCAGCGCCTCGTCTCCGCGCGATACCACCAGCACCATCTCTTTAATCAGCGTTTTGGCGACGCCCGCGTTCACGCCGTACATCGATATCTGATCGCCCGCGTACGTGCAAAAGCCCAGCGCCAGCTCCGAGAGATCGCCGGTGCCCACCACCAGCCCGGAAAGCTGGTTCGCCAGATCCATCAGCACCTGCGTGCGCTCGCGCGCCTGCGCGTTTTCAAACGTGATATCCGCCCGGCCATCGTGCCCCAGGTCTTTCAGGTGCTCCTGCGCCGCCCGCACGATGCTGATCTCGCGCAGCGTCGCGCCCACGGCCTTCACAAGCCGCCTCGCCAGGTCCTGCGTGGTCTCGGTGCTGCCCAGGCTGGGCATCACCACGCCCACCACCGCGCTCTTGTCCATGCCTGCGCGCACCGCCGCCTCCGTCGCCACCATCAGCGCCATCGCGGAATCCAGCCCGCCCGATACGCCGATCACCAGGCTTTTCACGCCGGTGTGCCGGATCCGCTTGGTCAAGGCCGTCACCTGGATATCGAAAACCTCCCGGCAGCGCGCGTCGCGCTCCTCACGGCCGCCCGGCACAAACGGCATCCGATCGATATGGCGGAAACGCGGCTCCGCCTCCGCCGCGGAAAACCGTATCCAGCGGTACGGCCTCCCCGGGCTCTCGGCCACGAACGTGTTTTTGAGCTTGCGGTCGTGCAGCAGCCGGTGCAGGTCAAACTCCGTCACGCTCATGTGCGCGTCAAACAAAAACCGCGGCGAGCTCTCCAGCAGGCTGCCGTTTTCCGCCATCACCGCGTGCCCGCCGAACACCGTGTCCGTGGTGGACTCGCCGGGCCCTGCGGAAACGTACACATAGCCGCATATGAACCGCCCGGACTGCTGCCGGATCATCTGCTCGCGGTATTCGCCCTTGCCCGCCAACTCGTTGCTCGCCGATATGTTGACGATCAGCGTCGCCCCGGACGTCGCCTGATAGGCATGCGGCGGGAACGGCACCCATAGGTCCTCGCACAGCTCCACGCCCAGCACCAGCTCGCGCACCTGCTCGCATTCAAACAGCAGATCCGAGCCAAACGGCGCCGTCTGCCCTGCCAATTCCACAGTTTTTTCACATATGTGAGCGCCGGAAGCGAACCACCGTTCCTCATAGTATTCCGAGTAATTGGGGATATATATCTTGGGCACCACGCCCAGCACCCTGCCGGACTGAAACACCACGGCGGCGTTATACAGCTTGTCCGCCGCGGCCACCGGCATGCCAATCACCGCCAGAACCTTTGTGTCCTTTGTCTCCTCCAGCAGCAGCGCCAGCTGCTGTTCGCTCAGCTCCAGCAGGTGATGCTGCCGAAACAGGTCGCCCAGCGTGTAAGACGTGAGAGAGAGTTCGGGAAACGCCACGATGCTCACGCCCTTCTCCTCCGCCTCGCGCAGCATCTTCACGATGTGCTCCCGGTTCTTCCGGACATTGCCCACAGCCACTTCAGGCACGGCCGCAGCCACCCTAATGAGTCCGCTCTTCATTGATACCTCCGTTACGATCCCAGCGCGGAATAGTCCACCAGATTCCATTTCTCGGCCAGCGCGGCAAGCGTTCCGTCCCGCCTCATCTCGGCGATACAGTCGCTGACCGCCTGGGAAAACGCGCCCAAGTCGCTCCGAACCTGCACGCAGTACCGGCTGGGCAGAAACCGTTCGGGCAAAAGCAGCATGCCTTTCAGGCCAAACCGCTTGAGGCTAAGCTCGCTCGCCGCAATCCCCGATACTGCGCCTGTTTTCAGCGCGTCCACCGCCTCGGGATACGAAGCGAACTTTTTCACCATCACGCCCACGCCCAGCTTTCCCAAGTATTCCTCCAGTATATTCACATCCTTGTCCTTTTCGCTGCTGGCGGCGAGCACCGAGTTCTGTACCACCGCTATTGTCTTGCCATTAAGCTGCGCGATATCGGTAACCTGCCCGCCTTGCACCAGAATTGCGCTGGCGTCGGCAAAAAACGGCTCGGTATAGCTGATGCCGCTCCTGTCCATATCCACCGACGCACCCAGCGATATGTCCAGCGCGCCCCGCCGCAGCTCCGAATCCTTGGTCTCCGAGTTCACGCGCACGAAATTCACAATAATGCCGTCGGGAAACAGCCGGGCCACAATTTCGTCGGCCACGTCCTTCTCCAGCCCTTCAAACGTACCGGTTTCCTCATTGTAGGTGCAGAGCGCGCCCAGGTCTCCCCTCAGGCCGATGCTGATCATGCCGCGCGCAGCCATGGCGTCCACGGCGTTCTGTTTCTCAAAACGGCGCGCGTTGGCCTGCGTCACCAGCAGCAGCACAACCGCCGCAGCAATCACGGCTGAAACGATGATGATAATATTAATGTGCTTTCTTTTCAGAACCAGCAGGCGGCGTCTTCTGTATCTCAATTCCCAACCTCATTCACAAAGATGACCAGTGCAATGGGGGGAGGCCGCCGCCTCCCCCGCATCCGGCATATTCCTTCGTATCGTTCCCCATAAAGTCCCCCTCTACACCGCGCACGTCGTTTGCCAGGATGAAGGATTACGCTTACTGACCTCTTGCTATATATCGCCGGTATATACCCACTGGCCTGCATAGCATTGTACAATATATGGTATAATAAAGCAATACATATACAAAAATGTATACCGTATTCCTGCCGTGCGCGAGGGAGCCCTGTCTATTCGCCGGCCGGCGCGTCAGGGGCGCCTTCTTCCTCGCCCTCACCGTTGCCGTTCTCATCCTCGTCCGGCGGCACCAGCGCCACGGACACCACGCGCGAATCCTCGTCCACGTTCATCAGCCTCACGCCCTGGGTATCGCGGCCGTAAACGGATATCTCGCTCACCCGCGTGCGGATGATGATACCCGCGTCGTTGATCAGCATGATATCCTCCGTGCCGTCCACCACGCCCAAAGCGCACATGTCGCCCGTCTTGTCGGTGATGTTCAGCGTCCTCACGCCGATGCCACCGCGCTTTTGCACCTTATACTCCGTCAGCGGCGTGCGCTTGCCGTAGCCGTTCTCGGATATCACCAGCACGTCGGTGCCCTCCCGCGCGATGGCAATGCCCACCACGCGGTCGCCTTCGCGCAGCTCCACAGCCTTCACGCCCATCGCGGTGCGGCCCATGTCGCGCACGTCCTCCTCGGAGAACATGATGGACATGCCTTTCGCGGTGCCCAATATCAGGTTGTCATGGCCGGAAGTCTCCAGTACGCTCACCAATTCGTCCCCTTCCCGGAGGCCAATAGCAATCAGGCCGTTCTGGCGGATGTTGGCGAATTCGGACACTTTCGTCTTCTTGATGTAGCCATCCCGCGTGACGATCACCAGCTTTTTCTCCACATTGAGCCCCGTCGCGGGGAACACTGCGGACACCTTCTCGCCGGCGTCCAGATTTAAAAGGTTCACGATGGCCATGCCCTTCGCAGTACGGCTCGTCTCGGGCAGGTTGTAGCAACGGCACTTATACACCTTGCCCCTGTTGGTAAAGAACATCAGCGTGCTGTGCGTAGACGTCACGATCACATGCTCCGCGAAATCCTCCTCGCGGGCGGACAGGCCGGTGATGCCCTTGCCGCCGCGCCGCTGCGTGCGGTAGGCGTCGGAGCGGATGCGCTTGACGTACCCGAAGTGCGTCAGCGTCACCACCATCTCCTCTTCCTGTATCAGCTCGTCCATGTCGATATTATCGTCGGCGGTATACGTGATCTCGGTGCGGCGCGGGTTCGCATATTTCTCCTTGATCTCCGTCATCTCTTCCTTGATAATATCCAGCACCATCTGCGGAGTTTCCAGTATCTTCTTCAGGTAAGTGATGCGCTCCAAAAGCTTTTCATATTCCGCGATAATCTTGTCGCGCTCCAGCCCTGTCAGGCGCTGCAGCCGCATGTCGAGTATCGCCTGCGCCTGCTTGTCGGTCAGGCCGAACCGCGTCATCAAGCCGTCTCTCGCCGTAGGCACGTCGGGAGATTTCTTGATCAGCTCCACGACTTCGTCGATGTTGTCCAGCGCGATAATCAGGCCTTCCAGTATGTGCGCCCGCGCTTCCGCCCGCTCCAGGTCAAAGCGCGTCCTGCGGACGATTACGTCCTTCTGGTGCTCGATATAGTAATGCAGCAGCTCTTTTAAGTTGAGCACGCGCGGCTCGTTGTCCACCAGCGCCAGCATAATCACGCCGAACGTTTCCTGCATCTGCGTATGCTTATACAGGCGGTTTAAAATGACGTTGGCGTTCACGTCCTTTTTCAGCTCGATGACGATGCGCATGCCGCTCTTGTCGCTCTCGTCGCGGATGTCGGAAATGCCATCAATCGTCTTATCCTGCACCAGCTCCGCGATGCGCGTAATCAGAGCCGCCTTGTTCACCTGATAAGGTATCTCGGTCACGATGATGCGCTGCCGGCCCGGCTTATACTCCTCAATCTCCGTCCGGGCGCGCGTCACGATTTTGCCGCGTCCGGTATGGTACGCCGCCAATATGCCCGCCGCGCCCATCACAATGCCGCTCGTCGGGAAGTCCGGCCCCTTAATATACTGCATCAGGTCTCCCACCGTCGCGTCCGGGTCGTCTATCAGATGGATGGTCGCGTCAATGGCCTCGCCGAGGTTGTGCGGCGGTATGTTGGTCGCCATGCCCACCGCAATGCCGCCGGTGCCG
>JBMNOT010000136.1:0-5574 GCA_050943225.1 Christensenellales bacterium
TCACGGGGCTGGCAACCTCGCCGTTCACCGTGACATACTTATCGGTAACCGGCTTGCCGTCCAGCGCGTTCGCGATGTTGATGAACGTATTGACGTTGTTCACCACCGCGCCCACATCCAGCGGCAAACCGCCCGTGGGCACCACGCGCCCCGTGATGTCATATACCATCTGCTGTTCGTCGCCGGCCGGATAATAGCTCTTCATCAGGTGCAACGACAGGCCCGGCTTGCCCTGGATAGCCTTCTCCAGCGCATCCACCGCGCGGTAGTAGTGCGCCTTTAGTGCGATGACGCCGCGTTTTGCGCCTGTCACGTCCATCACAGCCTGCAAGCCCCGCACGATGTCGTCCGGATAGCGCTCCATCAGCTGCTGGTCAATTCGGAGCAGCGGCTCGCATTCCGCGCCGTTGGCGATGACCACCTCGGCTTGACATTTCACCTTGACGTGCGTCGGGAAACCCGCGCCGCCGGCGCCCACAACGCCCGCGTTGCGGATCAGTTCTACCACATCCATGTAAGCCTCCCGCTATATGATCCGGAAATTGCCGTGCAGTACGCAGCGGCGCGCCCGCGTAAACGTCCTCGCGCTGGTGAGGCCCTCGCCCGTCGGCGTGGCGATCGTCAGCGTCGTGAAGCCCTCGCCCTTGAAGCCAAGCCCCGCATACGACGGCGCGTTCTTGACGAATATCGTGGTGTTAAGCGCCCTGGCCGCCATGGACAGGTGCGTCACGTTCTGCGAATGCATCATCGCGCTGTGATGGCAGCCAGCCTCAGCCGCCAGCGCCCTGTCGATCGCTTCCTCAATGGTCCGCACGCGCACGATGGCCAGCACCGGCATCAGCATCTCGGTCACCACAAACGGATGGCCGTCCGGCACCTCGGCGATCACCAGGCGCGGTTTGCCGGTGAAGCTGATGCCGCTGTCGCGCAGTATCACGTCAGCGTTGCGGCCCACGTACTTCCTGTTGATGACATACCTGCCGTCTTTATTGATCAGCACGGTCCTTACGATTTTATCGATATCGTCGCCGTACACGCGGTATGCCCCATTCTGAACCATCAGGTCCATCAGCTTGTCGGCGATGTTGTCGAATGCGAAAACCTCTTTCTCCGCGACGCACAGCACGTTGTTGTCGAAGCTCGCGCCATCCACGATGTCGCGCGCAGCTTCTTCAAGTATCGCGGTATCGTCCACAATCACAGGCGGGTTGCCGGGGCCGGCCGCGATGACCTTCTTGCCGGTCTTCATCGCTACCTTGACGACCGCTTCGCCGCCGGTGATGGACAAAAGCGGAATATCCCCGTGGTTCATGATGGCGTTGCCGGACTCAACCGACGGCTCCTTCACGCTGCAGATCAGCGTCTCAGGGCCGCCTGCCGACACGATAGCTTCATTCATCACGCGCATCGACTCGATAGAAGTCTTTTTCGCCGCCGGATGCGGGTTGAACACCACCGCGTTGCCCGCCGCAATCATGCTGATGGAGTTATTGATCACTGTAGAAGACGGGTTGGTGGAAGGTGTAATGGAGCCGATCACCCCGAAAGGCGCCATCTCGGTCAGCATAAGGCCGTCGTCACCCGACACTGCTACCGTCTTGAGATCTTCGATGCCCGGCGTCTTTTCGGCTGCCAAGATGTTCTTGGCGATCTTGTGCTCCACATGGCCGTAGCCGGTCTCTTCATGCGCCAATCTTGCCAGATATTCAGCGTTGTCAATAGCCGCCTTGCGCATCGCCGCAATCAGCTTCCCTCGCTGCGCCAGTGTCATGTCCATCAGCTGACGCTGCGCCCTTTTGGCGTTTTCGACCGCCTCGTCAGCGGTATCACACAGCCATCTTCCGGACGATCCCGCCGAAACTCCTGCCGGCGCTTTAATTGCCCTTAATGTCTCCTCAACAATCCTGGCTATCTGCTCCTGTGTCATTTCCATAATCATTCCACCTCACCGTGTCAAATTAGCCTGCGTATAGCGCATTAAGACTCTTCCGGCCGTTTCTCGTCTTCCGGCCGTCTCTCGTCCTTAAACTTTTCGAATATCTTCTTGCCTTTCAGCTCCACGCTGTCGACAATGGCAATGATAGACAGGTCCACCGGCTTGTTTTCCGTCAACGCAGTCTGGCGCGACGAGCTGCCGCCCACGCACATCACAACTTCGCCTTCGCCCGCGCCCACTGCGTCGATGGCCACCACCGGCGACCCCTTTTCGGTAAACGTGGCGATGTCGATGGGCACCACAAGCAAAAGCTTCAGCCCTTCCAGTCGGTCGGATTTTGTTGTGCTCACCACATTGCCTCTTACTCTGGCTAAAATCATATCAAGGCTCTCTCCCTTACTGTCTGTTAAATATCGATTGCGACGCCCTTTTCGGCAGCGGCGTCACGTGCGAGCGGCGTTACGATCGCGCCGGGAGCGCACTTGAGCCGCTTAATGCCGCGCCGTGCCGCTTCGTTCACCTCAAACTCGGTAATCAGCGCATAACCCTCATCCGGCTTCGCTCCCAGATATACCACTTCCGCGCCCATGTCGCGCACCGCGTCCACCGCGGATATCACTTTGTCGTACAGCGTGCCGCGCTTGAACTTGGGCGGCTGGAAATCCAGCAGCACGGTGGCCTTCTTGCCGTCCAGCAGCGCTTTCTCAAATACCACCGCTTCAAAATGCGAATCATCGCCCTGGGCGACCGCAGTCAGCAGCGACAGCGACGGCGCTACCAGCACTACCTCTTCGGCATCGCGCAGAGAGTGCAAAAGCGCCTTTTTATCCTCGGGCGTTTCCACTCGCCTGGAATAAATGCCCATCAAAGGCTCCGCATCACCGAACAGCGCCGCGCAGGCTGATTTGCCGGCAAGATACTCCGCCGCTTCCGCCGCGTAAGCGCTGTAAAAAGGCACAAGAGCCACCGTCCGGTATTCTCCGAAGCCGATGAGCCGCCTGATGACTTCCAGCGTGATTCTTTTGATAAGCTCTTTGATCTGTTTCTCGTCCAAGTCTTACCGCCGCGCCGGAGCAAAGTTGCTTAGTTCCCTTGCCCCTCTTCTCCCCGCAAAACCTTCACCCTGCGAGAGTCTCCATTTATTAATTCCTCAAGGTTCGCCTGGCCCATTTCGCCTGCTTCCTTGCTCTTCCTTCTCCCCGCAAACTGCGAGGCTCTCAAACACTATTTGATGATTTCCAGCAGGTCGCCGTTGGATAACATGGCTGCGTTGGCCTCGTCGGTGTCCAGATGCACCTCCAGGCTGTGCCCTTTGCCGCTGCGCACCACCACGTTGCCGAATATGACCTCACGCGGGCCGGGCTTTCTTAATGACACGACATCGCCGTCCTTTAAGCCGTAAGCCGCCGCTTCCTCAGGCGACATGTGCAGATGCCGCGCAGCAACGATGACGCCCTGCGGCAGATCGACGCTGCCCTTCGGGCCCACCAGCTTCACGCCCGGCGTAAAAGCGATGTCGCCCGACATCCGCACAACAGGCTTGATGCCCAGCCTGATAGCATCCGTGATGGAAATCTCGACCTGCGTTTCCTTCCGGGCCGGGCCCAGCACGCGCACGCCCGAAATGGTGCCGCGAGGGCCGACAATATCAACCTTTTCCTCAGCAGCAAACTGCCCTGGCTGCGTCAGCGGCCTGAATTGCCTTAGCTCATAGCCTTCACCGAACAGCGCAGCCACATCGGCCTGGCTCAGGTGAACGTGGCGCGCGGAGGCTGCCGCCGGCACATAGTACTCGCCCTGCGCCGCCGCATACCGGCACACCGCCAACGTCACCGCACGTTTTACACAGCCCTTATCCATGGCTTGTTTATTTCCTTTCCTTAAACGCCAGACAGGATACAAGGGCAGCCCTTCCCTGCTGCTCAACTTGTATCTTAACTTGTATCAATTGTATCTGACAATTAACCTATTCGACGCTTTCGTCAAAAATCCTGCCTGTATTTAAAAAATTAATTTTTCATACGAAAAATAAAACCAGCGGAGGGTAAATATTCCTCCGCTTTATCATACACAACGGATTAATCACGCGTATAATCCACCGCAACCGACGTCTCCACAATGCTGTGCATGAATTTGCGCACCGGCTGGTGCAGCTCGTGCGTATCGTACACCCTGTAATCGTCCATGCTGTCGAAATCCGCGATCAATATGATGTCATACGAACGCGGGCTTTTCAGGCTGTCCAGCCCTACCTCGATATTTTTCACCTCGGGTATCGCCTTCAGCGACATCAGCTTCTCGCGCGCCTCGGCGGCTCTTCCCTTCTCCTCAGCCCTCAGCATGAAACACACCACATGCCTGAACATAATATCCTCCTCTGTCTATTCCCGTATATCCACCAGCTTCGACGGGTCGATGCTCGCCTCGGCGAACGTGGCCATCTTCGTCAGCACCGCCGCTGCACCGTCCAGCACCGCAAACATCAGCGGGCAGCCGCTACCCTCGCCCAGCCGCATGTTAAGCTGCAACGGAGCTTTCAGCCCCAGCGCATCCATCGCGATGCCAAAACCGGACTCCGCGCTGTGGTGCGAAGCAAACATGTAATCCACCGCCGCAGCATTGAGCCGATAAGCTGCCAGCGCCGACACCGCGGAGATAAACCCGTCGATGACAACCGGCACCTGCTTGTACGCCGCGCCGAGGAAAAACCCCGTCATCGCGGCGATATCAAACCCGCCCACTGTAGCGAGCACTTCCAGCGTGTTGTCCGGATCCGGCCTGCTGATCTCCAGCGCCGTGCGCACCACGCTGCGCTTTTTCTCCAGCTGCTCATCCGTGATGCCTGCGCCGCGGCCCACCGTTTCCTCCGGATCGGCCCCGGTCAGCGCGCAGAGCACCGCCGCCGACGTGGTGGTGTTGCAGATTCCCATCTCGCCGCAGCCCAGTAGGCGGTAACCTTTGTCGTATAATTCCTCCGCCACGTCGATGCCGTGCGTGATGGCCTGGATAGCCTGCGCGATATCCATCGCCGGGCCCTGGGCGATGCTGCGCGTGCCGTTGCCCACGCGCCGGTCAACGATGCCCTTGTGACCCGAAAAGTTGCGGATGCCCATGTCGTAAACGAAAACGTCCGCACCTGCGCAAGCCGCCAATACGCCCACACCGGTAATGCCTTTCGTCATGTTCACAGCCTGTATCGCGGTCACGCTCTGCGGCACCGGCGAAATCCCCTCGTCCCACACGCCGTTGTCCGCCGCAAACACCGCAATCGCTTTTTTCAGCGGGGGCAGATTCGTTTTTCCAAATATGGCTGCCAGTTTCACCGCGTAATCCTCCAGCCGGCCCAGGCTGCCGATCGGTTTGACCAGGCTGTCCACACGCTCGCGCGCTTTTTTAGCTGCCGACGCAGATGCCGGCTGGATGCTCATGACCCTTTTCACAAAAAAATCTCCTTTGGCGTATCTTTCTCAATTCTAAAACATTCTACAACGGGGGGCGCTGCGATGACAACGCTATTAATTTATATATCCGGATATATCCAGATTGTTAAAATAATCACAAATTTATTGTTCCCATAAATATATATTAATGTTATAATAGAAAAGTTGCAAACATTACTACTTACAAGGAGACAGGAA
>JBMNOT010000137.1:0-5553 GCA_050943225.1 Christensenellales bacterium
AACTGCGTGAGCAGTTCGGGCGACCATCCCGTTTCCACAGTGATGTTGTTGCGGAGTGCTTTATTGATGCGGTTGCGCACGGACTTGCGCATGTTGCGACGGATGACTTCGGGCGAAGACAGATCCATCGTGACTGTCCTGCCCATCGGGATGATACGGTACAGCGGGTCCAGCCCGTCCTGGTTATTGAGCAGCGGGTGGAAGCGCACGAACTCGCTGACAACGCTGTTGTCCAGGCAGTATTCGGTGTACGCCGCATTCAGCCTGTCCATCGCGGCTTTGCTGCAGTCGCCTTCGACGAGAAAGCCGCCGTAGCCGTACGGCGTCGCGAAGTCGTAACAGGTGGCTTGGGACAGCCGGCCTGCGAACGGCGCAGCTTCCGCGATATCGCGCTTCATCACCACGTTGATGGCGCGCGTATCGCCCGATTCGTAGTAAATAAGCCGCGGCTCCCCGTCGCCGTGCAGGCGGAACGCTTTGGTGTATTCCGGCAAGTAATATACATCGTGGCGGGCAAAGCTTTTGACCGTCTCCCGCCAGAGAACCTCATTATCCAGTCCCAAAACTTTCAGCATTGATGCCCCCGAAACTATAAAATTCTTCCATATTTATCGGCATAAACTTGCATCAGCTTAACCGATTGGCCGGTTTTATCTGTCTCCCTGCACCAGACGCGCGCCCGGCCCCAGACGGTTGCCGCTCAGCTCGATATTTTCGGCGGCGGTGTAGACCTGCAGCCGGCCGTGTTCGATGAGGTTGTCGTATATTTTAACATGGCTGCTGCGCACAGCGATGACGCCGCCCCGGCAGGCGTTGGCGTACACCTGATAATCTGAGCCGCTGTGGCAGCTGATGGCCCCGCCGCGACACCCGGCGATGACGTTGTGATGAATATACAGGCTGCTGACAATGTAATCCATTTCCGGCTCCACGTCAATGCCAAACTGCGGATTGGTGCCGCCGATATCCCAGATGCGGTTATGGGCGATTTCGCAGTGCGATGCGCCCACCACGCTGATGCCCTGCCGGCGGCAGTTCGATATGTCGCAGCCCAGTATCCGGACGCCCGTCGATATCGCGCCGCCATCGGACACCGGCGTGTAGGAGCCTTCCAGTATGATACCGTCTCCGGTCATGTCCCGGATGGTGACGCCCTGTATCAGCACGTTGCTGCTGGCGGAGACGCAGATGCCGAAGCCGAACTCGTGCGTGGGCGACTCTTCGCTGGGAACGTATTGATGCGCGTCCCGGTCGCCCACCAGCGTGCCGCCCAGAATGGTGACATCCGACGCATTCACAATGCCGAATATGCAATATTCCGGAAAGCTGTTAGGCTCGATGACAAACACGGCGTCGCCCAAATCCAGCGTGAGCCCGGAGGGAACGAGTATGCTGTCCGTGGGTGCGGCGAACCGGTTGCGCCACAGGCATTGTATGGTGTACGTGCCCTTGGGGAAGCGGATATGGGTGTAGCCCTGCTCTTTCGCCCAGAGAAGCGCCGCGTTGATGCCGTCGGTGGTGGCGCGCGCATTGCCTCCTGTGCTGTCGATGCCGAAACGCTCGTTTTCTATCGTGTACCACTCAGCGTCCTCGGGGGCGGCATAGCCCTGATAATATCCCGTGCTGTGCGAAGCCAGGAAATCCAGCACGCTCAGCCGCACGAACAGCCCGCGGATGAAAAAGGCCAGCGCCGCCAGTATGATGGCGGTTGCTGCAAGCAGCAGGTTTCGCTTATTCAAGTATCGGCTGCCGGGCAGCCTGCTTTTAGTCCTGTTCATAGGTAATTAGATAACCCGTTCAGACGTCTGGAAAACAGGAAGCGCTGCATATAACCGCTGTAATACCGGGGCGAGAGCGCCTTGCGCATCAGCTCCATCCCCAAAACCTCATTTAATGGAATGCGCTTTTGCAGCAGCTGCTTGACGGCGGCCACAAAAAAGTGCTGGATGACTTCGCGGGTGAAAAGCCGGCGAGGGAAAACGTTATGTTCGTCGTTGGCATAAAGCAGGCGGCGCGCCCATTCTTCCGTTTCCCGTAGCGAGACGTCCGGCGACGGCGAATCGGTACAGAAATGGTAGTGTACCAAAACTTCGCGTTGGCTCGGGGCTATGCCCAGCCACGAGAGCATTCTTTCGCGCACCCTGTTGGCGCTTTCCGTCTGGAGGCTGTGGGAAGCCGTCGATATCTGGGCGGCGTGTACCCGGTAATTGAGGAGGACATGAGGATACTCGCATATCTTGGCGATTGGGATGCACCGGGACCACAGCTCGTAGTCTTCCGCCATCGCGCTTTCGTCATAGCGGATGCCGTGCTTCCTGATGAAGGACGCCCGGAACATGACGGTGGGGTTCACGATGGGGCACCCGAAGAACAGCGCCGTTTTCATGCGGTCGGGCTGCGTCAGGTTCGGCGCGAATACGCCCTCTCTGCTGTCGAAAAACCTTGTCTGTGCGCATAGTATGTCGATATCGCGGTGCTGTTCCATATAGGCAACCTGCCTTTCCAGCCGGTACGGCAGGGCGATATCGTCCGCATCCATCCGGGCGATGTACTCGCCTCTGGCTGTCTCAAGCCCACGGTTTGCGGAATAAGCAGTGCGGCGGTTGCGCTCGTTTTGCAGCAGTATGATGCGGAGGTCGCAGTACGACCGGATGACTTCCACGTCATTTCCGGTGGATGCGTCGTCGATGATGATGAACTCAAAATGCTCGTATGTCTGGCGCAGTATGCTTTCAATAGCGCTGCGCAGGTATTCCTCTTTGGTATTGTAGTTGCACATCACGACTGAGACCAGCGGTTTCTGCGTGTTCATGTCAGCATCAGCCTTTCAGCATAGTGGCATCACATGCCCGGGATGCGGGCTTCGAATATCGTTTGGTAGGGCAGCACGTCGCCGTAGTTGTTGATGGCCGTGTTGAATATCCACAGGCCTACGCAGACGGCGATTACATAAGCGCCCATGCGGTACTGCGCGCCGCGGGTGGGCATAGACCGCACCAATGCGGGCAGCAGCACGATCCACGACACGGCGAAGTACAGAGACAGGCGGTTCAGCACGTCCAGTATGTAGCCGAGGTAGCTGAAGAGCACCTCGAACACCGCGAGCATTATCCAGAAACGGTTGCGCTCGTCGTGCGCGATCAGCTGCTTTCGGAACAGCAGTATCGGCACGATAATGGGCAGCCGCAGCAGCATCAGGCCAATCTTGAGCGTACTGCCCTCGCCGCTTTCGTCGGTATACAGCGCCCGGATGCCGCTGAATATCGAGCCGAACACCGAGCCCAGCACGAACATCAGCACCAGCGCCGCGAACATGGCGATGCGGGCGTTGCGTGCGTAGCGCTGCGGGCCGCGGAACAGCCAGAACGGCAGCAGGACGATCGCCGAGTAGTGGAACATCAGCGCGAGGAACATCCACAGCGCGGCTTTGTCGTACTGCTTTTGGAACAGGTGCCGCGCGGCGTAGAATGTGATGGAGACCGCGATCATCTGGCGCATGATGTTGAGCGTGGTGGAAAACATCAACGTGAGGAATACAAGCACCGCCAGCATCACGGAAATTTTGCCGTGGTAATCTTCCACCGCACGGAACAGAAAACCCAGTAGCAACAGCGACGAGAAGAAGAATATGGGCAGCGGGTTGTTGAAGACGAGTTTTATCAGCACGTTCATCAGCACGTACAGCGGCTCTACCTCCAGCACCTGCTGCCAGAGCTGCTCCGGCGTTGAAATGCTGTTTATGGCTTCATACAAGCTGATATACATCGGGTAGTCGGTGCCTACCTTCCAGCGGAAGGCGGACAGCAGAAAAGGCACCAGGAACGCGAGCAGCCAGAAAACGCGGTGGGGCCGCTTCGTCTGCGTGAAGGATGGGGACAGCGCGACAGGCTTTACCGGGCGCGCGAAAACTTGCGCCAGCGCGGCAAACAGTACCGCCAGCGCAAAGCTGCCGGCGTACAGTATGAGGGAAGAGCTGTGTTGCACCTGAATGGCCATCGCGACTCCCTTCCGTCAGCTGATGCCGTAAAGCCGAAGCAAACCGTTTGCGTCCGTGCTGGTATCATGGCCGCGCATGCGGATCACCTGGCGGCGCGTCTTAATGTCCGGCGGGGCTGCGGTCCGGATGATGTCCGCGGCTTTTTGTGCCCAGGCGTCCGTGCCAGCAGAGAGCGGCAGTGTGAAAAACAGCCCTAAGCCCATGTCGGCCTCGGGCGGTACGCCCGTTGACGCCAGCACCGGCGTGCCTGCAGCCTGCGCCTCCAGCGCCGCGAGGCAGAAGCCTTCGGTATACGACGGCACCAGCAAAAGGTCGAAGCAGGGCATCAGCGACGGTATATCGCCCCGCGAGCCGAGGAAAAAGACCGTATCTTCAAGGCCCATCCGGCTGCGCCTTTCCGTCAGCGATTCCAGCATATTGCCCGTGCCTGCGAATGCAAAGCGCATACCCATTCCCGCTTGCTTAGCGGCAGCGGCGATATCCAGCACGAAGCCGGGGTTTTTCTCGGCGCTCAGCCGGCCCACGCAGCCCAGTATGCGGCTGTCCGGGGCGGCATTGCAGGCAGCCGAAAGGTTTGCGCGCGACTCGGGTGTCCGGTCGCCGAAGGCGGACACGTCAATGCGGTTGGGCACGATGAGCACCTGACCGGCTTTAACCGCCCGCGCGCCGAACGTGGAGAGCGCGGCGCTGGTGCTCGCTGCGTACCGCTGCGTGGTATACCGTTCGATCAGCGCGCGGCCCAGCATTTTCTTCAAAAGGAACAGCGGCGAGTGTACATACCGCGTGTCCGCGTGCGCGTGGCAGATGCGGACGGGCACGCCCGCCTGATGAGCTGCGAGCGCGACGAAGCCCGCCTGGTATTCGGTGTGCGCGTGCACGGCGGCATAGGGGCCGTTTTTTTGGAGTATATCCCGCACCAGACGGACATAGCCGGACATGCCCGCCCGGCTCAGAAAGGGAAGGCAGAACACCCGGCCGCCCAGCGCCTCGATTTCCGGGCCGAAGTCGTCGTCGCCCAAATCGTGCGCGATGAAATCGAACTGCACCTTTTCCCGGTCCACGGCGCGGTACATGTTCATCACCATGATGGTAACGCCCGCGCGCATGGTGGAGGAGATAACGTGCAGTACCCGCTGCGCCGCCATCAGACGCAGCCTCCCGTCCGGCTTGCGTGCAGAAGCTGCAGTCGGCGCTTCAGCCCGCCGGGCAGCAGGCCCACGACCAGCGGCTTTAATACATACGGCAGTCCGGCAGGCATAAGGCCCAGCGCGTAAAAGCCCTGCCAGCGGATGCGCGCCTCGCTGATGCGGAAACGATAGCGTACGGCTTTGGGATGGCGCGGGTCGTAGTAACGCAGCAGCGGCTCGGCGAGGTTGTATCCCATAAACCCGTGTGCGTACATGCGCATGAACAGGTCGTAGTCCTCGGTGCGCAGTGTATCGCGGCACACGCGGTAACCGCCCACCGCCAGCAGCGCTTCCCTCCGCATCATCACGGAGGGGTGGATGAACTGGGTGCCCCAGAGAAAATCCTTTTTCTGCGGCAGTTCCTTGCAG
>JBMNOT010000138.1:0-5541 GCA_050943225.1 Christensenellales bacterium
ACGGCGTCGCTGTCGGCAAACGAGCGGGGTGAGAATATCTATCCGCTGCTGGATACGATACTGGAGCACGCGCCTGCGCCGCAGGGTGAGCCGGACGGCAAGCTGCAATTTCTGGTCAGCAACATCGACTACGACGACTATATCGGCCGCATCGCGGTCGGCCGGGTGGAGCGCGGCGCGCTGACGCGCGGCATGGCGGCCGTGCTGTGCAAGACGGACGGCACCACTGAGAGCGTGCGCATCACCAAGCTGTTCACGTTCCGGGGGCTCAAGCGCATTGAGGCGGAAACGGTGGAATTCGGCGATATAGCGGCCATAGCGGGCATTCAGGACGTTGGCATCGGCGAGACGGTGTGCGACCCCGAGGCGGTGGAGCCGCTGCCGTTTGTGAAAATAGACGAGCCCACCGTGTCGATGAACTTCATCGTCAACAACAGCCCGTTCGCGGGCCGCGAGGGCAAGTACGTGACGTCGCGCAACCTGCGCGAGCGGCTGTTCCGCGAGCTGGAGACCAACGTCTCGCTGCGCGTGGAGGAAACGGACTCCACGGACGCTTTCAAGGTTTCGGGCCGGGGCGAGCTGCACCTGTCGATACTGATCGAGACGATGCGGCGAGAGGGCTATGAGTTTTCGGTTTCCCGCCCGCGCGTGATACTGAAGGAGGAAAACGGGCGGGTGCTGGAGCCCTATGAACTGCTGATGATCGACGTGCCGGGCGAATACACCGGCGTGGTCATTGAAAAGCTGAACGCGCGCAAGGCGCAGCTCATTGACATGAATACCGAGGGAAATACCACAAGGCTGGAGTTTAAGATACCTTCCCGCGGGCTGATCGGCTACCGCAGCGAGTTTTTGACGGACACCAAGGGCAACGGCGTCATGAACCACATATTCAGCGGCTACGAGGAATGGGCGGGCGATATCCTCGAAAGGCAACACGGCTCCATCATCGCGCATGAGCAGGGGGAGAGCACGGTTTACGGCCTGTTCAACGCGCAGGAGCGCGGCCGGCTGTTCATCGGGCCGGGCGTCAGCGTCTACGAGGGCATGATCGTGGGCGAGAACGCGCGGCAGGAAGACATTGTGGTCAACGTGTGCAAAAAGAAGCAGTTGACCAACATGCGCGCGTCCGGCTCGGACGAGGCGCTGCGCTTAACGCCGCCCACTGTGCTGAGCCTGGAGCAGTCGCTGGAGTTTATCGCGGACGACGAGCTGGTGGAGGTGACGCCCAAAAGCATCCGGCTCCGCAAGGCGCTGCTGAGCAGGGAAGAGCGCGCCAAGGCGTTCAAAAACAGCTGATAGGCGAATCGACTAAAGGCGGGAAACTATCCCGCCTTTTTTGTAGAATTTGCACACCTCTGCTAAACTTATTCCTTGACGCAGAACATAGACAAACGGCCGCGGCTGCTTTCAATCTCTGATAGTACCCCAGCCTTTTTTGAAATATCTGCTTTTGAGCCAGCCCTGATGACCAAAATAATCAATTTTGCTCCATTCATCAGAGACTTCCAGCACTTTTACCGATGAGTCAAAAGGTACTTTTATAATCCGGTGCTTAGCTTCTTTGTCACCCTTTTCAATGATTTTGTCATATATCCATCGGGTTTCTGATACGATATCCGCATCCTCTTTGGAGTGGATGACGCCCTTTTCGTATGTGAAATGCGCAAGCTTGATATACCCTTCCTTGCCATCAACTTGACCTTCACCCAGGGGTCGCTTTCAATCAGCACCTCGACTTCATCGTCCTTTTTTAAAGTGGCCACGGTATCGAATTTCATAGCCGAGCCTCTTTTGACGGGCGCATTATCCACAACGACCCATGCCTTTTTTTGGGCAGTTCAGGCGTATCAAATATTTTTTTCTGAATTCATTGTATTCTTTAAAGTTTGATATCTTTAACGCTTTGCGGATGGCCTTGGTTTCGCTGGTCACTTTAATCTGATCGGTGACATTGATTAATGTGCCGGGGCAGGCATAATAATACAGCCATTTCGCGTCCTCGACATACAGGCGTACACAACCATGTGACTGTTTCGTTCCCATGTTCCTGAAAGCATTGCTCTGCATCGTATCGAGGTTGCGCTTGCTGAACATAATGGAGTGGAAGTAGTTATCTCCTACGATCTGCGTCCAGTAACGGGCATACGTGCCGCTAAAATCAGCAAATTTTCCAAACCGCTCCCGTCCGCCAATCCGCCAAATTCCGGTCGGCGTAGGACTGCCGATATCCTTTTGGCCCGTCTCGGGATCAATTTCTCCCGTGCCGGTTTTTCCGCTGGAACAAAGAATCCGGCGGACAATCTTTGTATATTCTCCGTTTTGATCCTTCTCATACACGGTTCCATACTGGTTATTGAGATTCAGTACGATGTAGTATTTTTCCGGGTCGGTATTCTTCAATTCGTCACGAGCATAAGCCGAGGTGGGCCACAGAGTAAGAAAAACGGCGGCAATAGCTGCAGCTATCAATTTTCTCATCATAGTTTTCACATTTCCTCAATAGAATTATGCCCCTTTTGCAATCCCCAAAATCAGCTAACTAAAGTTTAAGTTCTTTCAATGCAAGAGTCAATTTTTACCGGATACACTATTCCCTTTTTGCTTAATAGATATTCTGACAAAAGACAAGGCATGCCTGCATAAACTGCTGACAAAGGTTCTAATACCGTGGAGGTATTGCCTTTGTTTTGAGAAATAGGGCATGGTATAATCCGGTTATGGGTTGTTGCTAGTGACAGCGGCTGCAAGGCTGTTTGCCTTCCAGCTGCGCCTGCTCCAGCGTGATGGGGATGCTGGATTTGGATAGATGCGAACAGCCGGCCTGGTGATATTTCTTGCCGGTGCGGGTGACGTACACGATGGCTTCGTTGGTATAGGCGGAGAGCTCGTCGGGGGAGAGCAGGAAAACGTTCGCCGCGCCGCGCAGCACCACGCCGCCCGATGCGGCGGTATCCGGCGCCCACACGGCGAGCAGGAGCATGCAAACGGTGATGAGGATAAGCACGCGTTTGGCCATGGCGAATCCCCCCGGCACAATGGCTTGTCTCAATTATAAGCGCGGCGGGACGCGCAATCAACAGAAAAATGTCATATTGTGAAGAATATTGATTAATTATGGAGGATGCCGATAATGGAGCCCAGCGTTTTTGACAGGTTTTCCTTTTACAGCCGGATGAAGCCGGAGGATGCGGCGATGCTGCGCCGCGTCGTGACAGAGAAAAAGATGGCCAAAGGGCAGATCATGATGGGAGACCACAAAAGCTGCACCGGCATACCGATGGTGCTGCGCGGGCGCCTGCGCCTGTTCCGGATTTCTGACAAGGGCCGCGAGATGACGCTGTACCGTATCCGCGAGGGTGAGCTGTGCGTGATGGCGGGCGTCTGCGCGATGGGCGACGTGGAGTACGATTTTTCCATCGAGGCGGAAAAAGACAGCGTACTGGCCGTGATACCGCCGGACACGTTCCGGGAGCTGCTGTACCGCTCCGGCCCGTTTAAGGTGTTTGTGTTCAACGCGCTCGCCGAGAAGCTGATCCAGTCTGTGGAGACCATCGACATGCTGATTTTCGCGAGCATCGAGGAGCGCATCATGACGTATCTGAAGCACAACGCCAATGCTAATGGCGAGGTGCGCACGACGCATGAGAAGATGGCGGTGGAGCTGGGCTCTTCCCGCGAGGTGATCACCCGGCAGCTCAACAAACTGGCGGAGAGGGGGCTTATTGAACTCCGGCGCGGTAAAATAATATTGAAAGTAATTTGCGATTAGCGTAACTTTGTCACAGATAAACCTTCCCGCGGATGATATTCTAAGCTCAACGATAACGAGTAAATGATCCGCAGGGAGGGATATGATATGGCAAAGATGATCACAAAGGCGAATTTTAAACGGGAAGTGGTGGATACTGACAAGCCGGTGCTGCTGGATTTCTGGGCATCGTGGTGCGCACCGTGCCGGATGCTGTCGCCGACCATCGACCAGCTGAGCGAGCAGTATGCCGGCAGGGCGGTGATCGGTAAGGTGAACATAGACGAAGAGCACGAACTGGCTGAGCGCTTTGGCGTGATGAGCGTTCCCAGCGTATTCCTGATCAAGAACGGCCAGGTGTTGCAGAGCGCGGTAGGCGTCCGTCCCAAGAAGTTCTATGAGGACGTGCTCGACAGGGCAATAGGATAAGGCTATACGTATAAAAAATGCCTTCGCAAGAGGGCATTTTTTCTTGGCTAACCTGGCTTTTCAGACAGGCGGCGTCAGTCTTTCTGGAGCTCAGCCACCTAGGCGGCGTTTCCCCTGAGCGCGCAGCCGCCGCGGCTCTCTCGCAGCGTTTCGTGGCCTTCGCGGATTTTTTGCAGCAGTCGCGACTGAAGCGCCGTTTTAAGCGGCTTATTTTTTACGCTGACGTCTGACCAGGGCGCGAAGGGGCAGGGCTCCAATGCGCCGGTGGAGCTGATGTGCAGGAAACCGCGACCCGAGGCGAGGCAGCCGCCGGTCTACGTTGCCGGGCAGCGGCACCACCAGCATGTTGTACTGCCGGTACAGCTGCTTTTCGATCTGCCTGAGGTGCGTTTTCTGGGCCGGCGTCAGGCACAACGCTTCGTCCTCCGCGCTACAGGGCACGTATTCAATGAGGAACGCGGCGCGGCATCCCAAAGCCTGCATTGACATAAGGTAATCGCCGCGGATGACGTCGTCGTAGTTGCGGCTGGTGAGCGTGACGGAAACGCCGAACATACGCTTGGCGCCGTCAAGGCGGCGCATGACCGCAGTCGCGGCGTCGTACACGCCTTCACCGCGCCGTTCGTCGGTGAGCGCGCGGCCGCCTTCCTGACTGATGATCGGGATAAGGTTGCGCATGCGCGCGGCCGCCTGCGCGGCTGGCGAGCCCAGCAAAAGGCCGTTGGTGAACATGACGAACAGCGTGTCGGGATGCGCCGGGGGCAGGCTGAGTATTTCCGGCTTGAGCAGTGGCTCGCCGCCGGCAATCATCACGACGCATACGCCCAGCGCCACGGCTTCGCCCACGACGCAGCGGATATCCTCCATGCTGAGCTCGGCGGACCTGTCGCGCTGCTGGCTGCATGCGTAGCAGCCGGCGCAGGCAAGGTTGCAGTCGTTGGTGACGCTCAGTATCAGCACGGGCGACACGACAAGGCCTTCGTCCCGGGCGAAGGCCTCGCGGACGGCGGCGGATTTTTTGATGCGGGCTGCGATGCGAAACGGCAGTATGTAAGCCGGCCTTTTTTTGAGAAAACGCTTGTTTTTGCCACGACCTCGATGATCGTGCTGCTGAACAGCTGTATGCCCTGTTCCATAAAACCTCCGGCGATGCGCCCTGAAATGATACCCTGAAATAATACTAATAAATATGCCGATAAGAGCCGCGGATAATACTGAAAGGACCCGGCTGCCTAACCGAATATTCGGTGAATCTGTCCATATTTCCGGGGGAATAACACATACAAGCCCTTTTTTCCACATATATATGAATCAAATGTGAGAAAAGGGGGCTTTAGTCCATGAAGGAGTATATAGAAGAC
>JBMNOT010000139.1:0-5477 GCA_050943225.1 Christensenellales bacterium
TGGTGGAGATGCAGGCGCCTCCCGATGTGATGCAGACGTCGCTGTTCTCGGGGTTTGCGCGAACCGTGATGAGGGAGACGCTGCAGCCTGAGCCGGAGGATGCCGAGCCGGTCGGCTTTACGCTGGCAGTATCCCAGCCCGGCGACGCAGCAGCGCAGGTGCCAAAGCAGGAGGATAGCCAGTTGGAAGAGCCGCTCATCGTGCCATATGGCGAAAGGGTGATCGGCAGCTTTGCGGACACATATATTCTGGTGGAACAGGGCGACAACCTTCTCATCATCGACCAGCACGCGGCGCATGAGCGGCTGTTGTACGACAAATTCATATCGGGACGGTTCTCCGCCTCGCAGCCGCTGCTGGTACCGCAGGTCATCCAGCTGTCCCATGCGGAGAAAAATCTGATAGACGAGAACCTGGACGTGTTTTTATCTCTGGGCTTTGATATTGAGCCTTTCGGCGAGCTGGAATACAAAATTTCCGCAGTGCCGATGCTTTTTTACAGCGCCGGCATCTACGAGATGCTCGCAGCCGCGCTGGAAGAGATATCCGAAAAGACGGACGACGTGGTGATAAAGCGCGACCGCATCATCCGGGCGGCCTGCCGCAGCGCCGTTAAAGCAGGAGACAAGCTCTCGGAAGAGGAGATTTTGAGCCTGGTAGACAGCTTCCTGCGTACCAACGTGATCCCTACTTGCCCGCACGGGCGGCCCGTGATATCCGTGCTGACCAAAAAACAGATCGAAAAGAGTTTCAAGCGGGTGATATGATGAAGCGGCGTTTTATTGTCATCGTCGGGCCCACTGCGTCCGGCAAAACGCGGGTGGCTGCCGGAGTTGCCAAAGCGCTGGGCTCGTGCGTGATATCGGCGGACAGCATGCAGATATACCGCGGCATGGACATTGGGACGGCCAAAGCCACGGAGGAAGAGAAACAGGGCGTTCCTCATTACATGATCGACATCGTGTCTCCGGATGAGCCCTACACGGCGGCAGACTATCAAAAAGCCGCATTCGAGCTTATAGAAAGGGAAAACGCGAAAGGGCTTGTTCCGGTGGTGGCGGGCGGCACAGGGCTGTATATTCATTCGCTGGTTTACGATATCGATTTTACGCAAACGCCCGGTAACGACGAAATTCGACAAAAATACCTACGGCAGGCTGATGACAAAAGCCTGGATGCCTTGTATAATTATCTCAGGGAAATCGACCCATCATATGCTGGTATTATTGCGCCAACCGATAAAAAGCGCATGATTAGGCGGCTGGAGGTATTGGAATGCGAAGGCAGACAAGCCTATGATTTCAGGCGCGTCAACAAAAAGGACGACTTTCTCATCTTCGGCCTTCGGATGCCGCGTGAGGCGCTCTATGAAAGGATAAACGCGCGTGTTGACCAGATGCTGGCAGAAGGTCTTGTTGAGGAAGCACAGGAGTTGTATAATAGATACGGTTGGACGAATGCGCTTCAAGCCATCGGTTATAAAGAGCTTTTCGCATATTTCGAAAAAAAAATACCTCTGGATGAAGCTGTCCGGCTGATCAAGCGCAACACCCGGCGGTATGCCAAACGGCAAATAACATGGTTTAAACGGGATGAACGTATCATTTGGATCGACATCACCCCGGCAACATGTATAGAAAATATAATTAATGATATAATCAAGATAATAAATGAAAAGGGGTTTTAATATGCATAAACCAACCATTATACTGCAGGACGTATTCCTAAACCAGGTGCGCAAAGAGCATGTAGGGGTCACGATCCATCTGATCAACGGTTATCAGATAAAAGGCACGGTGAAGGGTTTCGATAATTTTACGATAATACTGGACAGCGATGGAAAACAGATGATGATCTATAAGCATGCGATATCCACAATCTCGCCTTCCAAAGCGGTTTTTTTCACCTTTTCCGAAAAACAAAAAGAACAGACTGAAGATTAATGCAAATACTTGATCAACTGGGAATCAGCAGGACGGTTCAGGCGGTGGTTGAGCGCGCTGAATCGTCCTTATCATGTGTATTCGGCTCTATTGAAAAAACCGCTGAACTCAATCAATATAAGGTGATTGAGGCGTTCCGTGCTCATAATGTCGGTGCGCGGCATTTTACGCCCACTACTGGCTACGGCTATTCTGACGATGGCCGGCAGGCGCTGGCCGACGTTTTTGCGCACATTATACGAGCCCAGGGCGCGGTTTTAAGCCCGCATATCGCCTCGGGAACGCATGCCATATCCATTGCACTGTTTGCGGTCCTAAGGCCGGGAGACACGCTTATCAGCGTCACAGGCAAGCCATACGATACGCTGCACCATGTCATCGGCATCAGGGGAGCCGATAAGGATACCGGTTCGCTGGCCAATTACGGTGTGGAATACCGGCAGGTGGAGCTGCCCGAAAATGGCGTTATTGATGTCAAACAGGTAGCAGCTGCCATTAAGAGCTCTCGACGCGCCAAGGCGCTGTTCATACAGCGTTCGCGCGGCTATGCCTGGCGCCGGGCTCTCACCATTCAGGATATCCGCGATTTCGTTCTGCAGATTAAAAAGCTGTATCCCGATATCATCGTCATCGTGGATAACTGTTACGGCGAGTTCTGCGAAGTGGAGGAGCCCATCGAAGCCGGCGCGGATCTTATCGCTGGATCGATGATCAAGAACCCGGGCGGCGGCCTTGCGCCTACTGGCGGGTATGTCGCGGGCCGGGCCGACCTTGTGGCTTTGGCGGAAAATCGCCTGACCTGCCCTGGCCTCGGCAGCGAGGTGGGCTCCTACGAAGCTTCCTACCGCCCGTTTTTCCAAGGCCTGTTTATGGCGCCGCACGTGGTGGGGGAGGCGCTTAAAGGCAGCGTCCTCGCCGCCAAGGTGTTCGAGGAACTGGGTTTTGATGTATTTCCCGCGTACAACGATAAAAGAAGTGATATCACCCAATCCATACGTCTGAACGATGAATCGCTGCTTTTGGCATACACAAAGGGTATACAAAAAGCGGCTGCCATAGACAGCCACGCCGTTCCGGTCCCGTGGGATATGCCGGGTTATGATGATCCGATTGTGATGGCGGCAGGTACGTTTGTGCAGGGCGCATCCATCGAGCTTTCCGCCGACGCGCCGGTGAAGCCGCCGTATATCGTATACGCCCAGGGGGCGCTCACTTACGCGCACATGAAGCTGGGCCTGATGTATGCGCTGACCGAAATGAAAATTATTTGAAAATGCGCAGCACGCCGATGACCTTGCCGAGAATATCCACCTGTTTGGCGTATATCGGCTCGTAATTGTCGTTTTCGGGCTGCAGGCGCACGCGTCCGTTTTCCACAAAGAAGCGCTTGACGGTGGCTTCGTCGTCGATCATCGCCACCACGATATCGCCGTTCTGCGCGTAATCCTGCTTCTGCGCGATGATCTTGTCTTTATCGAATATGCCGGCGTTCATCATGCTGTCGCCCGTGACATTGAGTATGAACACGTCTTCCGTGCCCAGCAGCGAATAGGGAAGTGAGAGGTATTCGTCGATGTTCTCGACGGCGGTGATTGGCGTGCCCGCAGCTACCCGGCCCACAACGGGAACGGACACCATGCGCTCTTTGACCGTGCTGCCGTCCAGTATCATGATGGTGCGTGGCTTGGCAGGATCGCGGGAAATGTAGCCCTTGCTCTCCAGCTTGGTTAGATGCGCATGCGCGGTGGAAGTGGATTTCAAATTGAGCGCATCGCAGATGTCGCGCACACATGGCGCGTAGCCGTTTTCATTGATATACTTTTTCAGATACTCGAGTACGTCCCTCTGACGCCTGGTCAATCCTTCCATACCAATCACCCCTTTAAACGAATAATATCAGAGATCCTATATACTGTCAACGAAAACAAAAACATACGTTCTGATTCTCTTCAACCTTTTTTGACAGTGCGGAACTGCACCCTGTCGGACGCCATTAGACGGCGTGTTTCCTCGTCCACAGCGGCATAGTGCTTGCGCGTGGTGTTGACGTCTTTATGGCCTAATACATCGGCAACGAGATAGATATCGCCGGTGCTCTGATACAGCATCGTGCCGTAGGTACTGCGCAGCTTGTGCGGCGATATGTTCTTGAGCGGTACCGCAATACTGGCATACTTCTTGACAAGCTCCTGTAAAGCGCGAACACTTATTCGCCTGTTTTGCAGCGACAGGAACATGGGGGAGTCCTGGCTGTAATTGCCGGCGGCCTTGCGCTGCTCAATATAGGCAGTCAGCGCCGCTTCTGCTTCGGTGCCGAAATATAGCAGCGCCTCATTGCCTCCCTTGCGCAGCACTTTAAAAGAGCGCGATGCGAAATCGAAATCGCTGACGTCCAGCGCGCACAGTTCGCTGATGCGGATGCCGGTGGTCAAAAGAAGCGTGATGATCGCCATGTCGCGCAAAACTGTCTTTTTATGGTATTCACGCTGTTTGGGCGTAAGACCGTCGCCGGTTTCCACCAGATACAAAAGCTTCATGGCTTCATCGTGAGTCAGGCGCAGTATCGGCTTCTCGTGAATCTTTGGCGTCTGGAGGCGCGAGGTGATATCCGATGAAATGACTTCTTTATTATAAAAGTAATGATAAAACGTCCGTAAAGACGAAATCTTGCGCTTAATGCCTTTCTCGCTGTTTTCGACGACAAATTCCTTTTGCTGATCGTTCTTGTAATACAGCCGCAGATATTCGATATAACGCTCCAGGTCGGACAGCGTGATATCCTCAAGCTGCTTTGCCGACATATGCATCACGTTTTCTTTGCCAAGCTCTTTCTCAAGAAACGAGAAAAACAGCCGGATGTCATACGCGTAGTTGATGCGCGTCAAAAGCGTGGTGTGCGGCTCAATGCCGCGGAAAAATTCCGCACAAAACTTCGGCAGAGTGGCTAAAACAGCACGCAGTTTTTCAGTTCTCTGAACGTTCAGCTCTGTTCGGCTCAATCTGGACAAAGCAATCAACCTCACTTTGACCCCATTATAACATATAACTATGCGTAAAACTTGCGTTTTACGCATAGTTGATTACGGCTTATCCTTGTTTTCCTGTATTCTCCTTTATAGCCTTTCGGGCCAACATATCGCACATGTTGTTGTACTTGTCATCGGAATGGCCTTTTACTTTGTTATACCGCACGCGGTGTACTGCGGATGCTTCCAATATTCCCATCAACAAATCCTGGTTTTCCACTGGCTGCTTGGCGGCTGTTTTCCAGCCGTTGCGCTGCCAGCGCTCAATCCAGCCTTTTTTAAACGCGTTATGGATGTACGCGCTATCTGTATATATGTCCACCTCGCACGGCTCCTTAAGCGCTCTTAAAGCCTCCAGCACCGCCGTCAGCTCCATGCGGTTGTTGGTGGTCTCCGGCTCAAATCCGCTGAAAGCTTTTTCCCGTCCCTTGTATATCAGCACGGCTGCCCAGCCGCCCGGGCCGGGATTATGGGAACACGCGCCATCCGTATAAGCTGTTACCTTTTT
>JBMNOT010000140.1:0-5429 GCA_050943225.1 Christensenellales bacterium
GCCGAAGGGCTGAAATCCTGCTGCAGCTGGGACGTGAGCGAGTTCACGGTGGAGGCCAACCCCGAAACGCTGGATGCAAACAAGGCGGCGGCTTATGCGGCGTGCGGCGTAACCCGCCTGAGCCTCGGCCTGCAGACTCATGATGACGATATTCTGCAGCGTATCGGGAGGCGGCACAGCTGGGAGACGTTCCTGCGCGCCTATGAAACGGCGGCAAAGTATATTCCCGACATCAATGTGGACACCATATTCGGCCTGCCCGGCCAGACGCTGGAAGGATTTCTGGAGACGCTGCGGCGGGTTATTGCGCTGCATCCGGCGCACGTTTCGTCCTACGCGCTCAAGCTGGAGCCGGGCACGCCCTTGGCCGGGCTGTTTGCGGGCGCTGACGAGGACATGGATCGGGAAATGTATCACGCGGGCATAGAGCTGCTGGAATCGGCGGGCCTTATGCAGTACGAGACGTCCAATTTCGCCCTTCCGGAACGCGAGTGCCGGCATAACCTCAAGTACTGGACGGGCGGGGAATTCCTGGGCCTGGGCGCGGCGGCATACTCGTTTCTGCGCGGCGATGCGCCTGTGCGTTTCGGCAACACGCGCGGGATGGATGAATATATTCGTATGGTGAAGGACGGCAGGCGGCCCGTCGCTCAGCAGGAGACGCTGACGCCAGACGACGAGCGCGCGGAATACGTGATGCTGCGCATGCGGCTGAAGCGTGGCATAGCGTTCGCCGACTACGCAGCGCGCTTTGGGCGCAGCTTTGAGGGCGATTTTGCGGATGCGCTGCGCAGCTGCGAAATGGCTGGCCTGATAGAGCAGACTCATGCGGGCATAGCGCCCACAATTAAGGGTTTTGACCTGCAGAACGCGCTGATCGGCATGCTGCTGGAAAGCCTGTAGTCCGGGCCGTGTATGCAATTAATAAAAAAGTGTGAATTAAATGCGCGAGTATTGACTTTGCAGGCAATCAGTGCTATTTTTATACCATGATATTAGCACTCGACCATGGTGAGTGCTAACAGGAAAGGAGGTGGGGCGCATGGAACTGAGCGATAGGAAGCTGGCAATATTAAAAGCTGTCATCGACGACTATATCATGACAGGGCTGCCGATTGGCTCGCGAACGATTTCGAAGAAACACGGAATCGAGCTTTCTTCTGCCACAATCCGTAACGAAATGGCGGATTTGGAGGAGCTGGGCTTTTTGGTGCAGCCTCATACCTCCGCAGGGCGCATTCCGTCCCATAAGGCCTATCGCTACTATGTGGATCGGTTGATGAAGGTTGTCAAGCTCAATCCCGTAGAGGCGGAGAACATCAAGCGCTATTTCCAGAACCGCATGTCCGAGGTGAACGAGGTATTGGAGAAAGCGGCACAGGCGCTGTCCGATACGACGCACCATATCTCGATGGTATTAAGGCCACAGCTCAAGCTATCCGTCATCAAGCGCATCCAGATCGTCAAGATCACTGAGAGGAAGGCGATACTGCTGGTGGTGACGGATGCCGGCCTGATGACGGATACTGTCATTGTGGTGCCGGAGGGCATTTCGCCCGACTATATGGAAATGATCTCCCGCCTGCTGACTAAGAAGCTGTCGCAAAAGACGCTGGAAGACGCCGAGTTCGACCTGCGCCGCAGCCTGGAGGAGAATTTAAGGCTCAACAAAGAGTTTGTGGATGACCTGGTAACGGCGATTGAGACTAGTGTGGAGCCCCAGGGTGAAAAGGGCATTGTGCTGGGCGGAACGCAGAATATCATCGATTACCCGGACTTTATGAGCATTGAAAAGGCCAAGAGCTTCATATCCGTGCTGCAGACCAAAGAAATGCTCTACGATATGATGAAGAAGGCGACGCTGCTGGAGTTCTCCGTCACCATCGGGCAGGAGAACGAGGTGAAGGAGCTTCAGGATCTCTCCGTGGTGACCGCTACTTACAAGGTCGGCGGCAAATCGCTGGGTTCGTTCGGCGTGATCGGGCCCACCCGGATGGATTACTCGAAAGTCATTTCGATACTCGGGTTTGTGAGCCAGAGCCTCAACAGCATATTATCAGGATTTGTTGAGGAAGATTAAAAAGGAGGTGTTTTGCACCAATGGGTGACATGGAGAAGAACGAAACCAACGAAACGGTAGTGGACGAGACTGCTGAGAACGCAGCCGCTGAACATACCCAGCCGGCGGAGGAGGCCAAATCAGACAAAAAGAGAGACAGCGAGCTTAAGGCCGTTATAGCCGAAAGGGATGAATATAAGGACAAATATCTTCGCCTGCTGGCGGAGTTTAATAACTACAAAAAGCGCACTGCCTGCATTCGAAGCGACGCGATCAAAGACGGCCAGTGCGAGGCAATTGAACAGATATTGCCGGTGCTCGATAACCTGGAAAGAGCCCTTACCCACTTCGAGGGCGATGCGGACGACCCGATGGCGCAGGGTGTTCAGATGGTGCACAGGCAGCTGCTTGAGACGCTGGAAAAGCTGTGCATTAAGGAAATCCCGGCGCTGGGCGAGCCGTTTGATCCAAATCTGCACCAGGCTGTGCAGATGGTGGAAGCTGCCGATGGCCAGACGCCCGGCAATGTAGGCGCAGTGGTACTTAAAGGATATATGACTGACGACCGGGTTATCCGGCACAGCATGGTGATTGTAAACAAGTAAACTGATTCTATTCTGATTTATATTAAGGAGGAAACTTGACGATGGGTAAAATAATAGGAATCGATTTGGGCACAACCAACTCATGTGTGGCCGTGATGGAAGGCGGCGAACCGACTGTCATCGTCAATGCGGAAGGCTCCCGCACCACGCCTTCGGTGGTTGCATTTTCAAATACGGGAGAGAGAATGGTCGGTCAGGTGGCCAAGAACCAGGCCATCACCAACCCGGACAGGACCATCCTCTCGATTAAGCGGGATATGGGCACCGACCGGAAGGTTAACATAGATGGAAAGAACTACTCGCCGCAGGAGATCTCCGCGATGATACTGCAGAAGCTCAAAGCGGATGCGGAGGCTTACCTGGGCGAGCCGGTGACCGACGCGGTCATCACGGTGCCGGCTTACTTTACCGACAGCCAGCGCCAGGCCACCAAGGACGCGGGCCATATCGCAGGCCTTAACGTGCAGCGCATCATCAACGAGCCGACGGCCGCGGCACTGGCCTACGGCATCGACAAGGAGAAAGAGCAGAAGGTGCTGGTGTTTGACCTGGGCGGCGGTACGTTCGACGTCTCAATCTTAGAGATTGGCGACGGCGTGTTCGAAGCGCTTGCCACCAGCGGCAACAACCGCCTGGGCGGTGACGATTTCGACAAGAAGATAATGGACTATATCATCTCAGAGTTCAAGAAGAGCCATGGTATAGACCTTTCGCAGGATAAGTTTGCGGTGCAGCGCATCAAGGAAGCGGCGGAGAAAGCCAAGATAGAACTGTCCAACGTGCTGCAGGCCCATATCAACCTGCCGTTCATCACGGCGGACGCATCGGGCCCCAAGCACCTTGACATGACCATCACGCGCGCCAAATTTAACGAACTGACGGCGGACCTCGTGGAGCAGACCGCGATACCCACCCGCAGGGCATTGGAAGACGCCGGTATCAAAGCGTCCGACCTGTCTAAGGTCATTCTGGTGGGCGGTTCCACGCGTATTCCGGCGGTGCAGGAGAAGGTCAAAGAGATCACCGGCAAGGACCCGTTCAAGGGCATCAACCCGGACGAATGCGTGGCTATCGGCGCAGCGATACAGGCCGGCGTCATCGGCGGCGAGGTCAACGACATCGTTCTATTGGACATAACGCCGCTGTCGCTGGGCATTGAGACGCTGGGCGGCGTGTTCACCAAGCTGATCGAGCGCAACACGACGATACCCACCAAGAAGAGCCAGGTGTTCTCCACTGCGGCGGACGGGCAGACCAGCGTGGAAATCCACGTGCTGCAGGGCGAGCGCGAAATGGCGGCGCACAACAAGACGCTGGGCCGCTTCAACCTGACGGGCATTCCGCCGGCCCCGCGCGGAGTTCCGCAGATCGAGGTGACGTTCGACATCGACGCCAACGGCATCGTGCATGTGTCGGCGAAGGATCTGGGCACCGGCAACGAGCAGAAGGTGACGATCACCGCGTCCACCAATATGTCCAAGGAAGAAATAGACAGGGCCGTCAAGGAAGCCGAGCAGTTCGCCGCTCAGGATAAGCAGGAGAAGGAGCGTGTCGAGATCCGCAACAACGCTGACGCGCTGGTGTTCCAGACCGAGAGGACGCTGAAAGACCTGGGCGCCAAGGTGAGCAGCGAAGACAAGGCCCGCATCGAAGCGGAGATTTCCAACGTGAGGAGTACGCTCAATGGTACGGATACCGACGCCATCAAGGCCGCGGCAGACAAACTCTCGCAGGTGTCTTACGAAGTGTTCGGCAAGGTGTACAGCCAGGCCAACGCACAGCAGAACGCTGCCGGAGCCGGCCCGGGGCCGGGCGGCGCGCAGAGCGCTCCGCACGACGATAACGTCGTGGACGCCGACTACGAAGTGGTCGATGACGACAAACAAGACAAGTAAAGCATATAATAGCGATATATATTACTGCAAGACTGCTAAAAGCCAGAGCGGGTGTCCGCTTTGGCTTTTGGGTTGCAAATCATCTGTTTTGAGGCGGTGCTTATATTTTGGCGGTTAAGAGAGATTACTATGAGGTCCTGGGTGTCGACAGGGGTGCGAGCAGCGATGAGATAAAAAGGGCATACCGGAAACTGGCTAAGCAGTATCATCCGGACGTATATAACGGCGATAAAGAAGAGGCCGCGGAAAAGTTTAAGGAAGTGAGCGAAGCCTACGAGGTTTTAAGCGACGAGAATAAACGCCGGCAGTATGATATGTTTGGACATGCGGCTTTTGACGGCAGCAGCGCCGGCGGCGGCTTCGGCGGCTTCGATATGGGCGGCTTTGGTTTCGGCGACATATTTGAGTCCTTCTTCGGCGGCGGTCGGACGTCTTCAAGACGGTACGGCCCGGTACGTGGAGCGGATCTGCGCATGGAGCTGCGCATCACATTCGAAGAGGCGGCCTTTGGCGTCACGCGCGAGGTTCGCATCAACAAGGATGTCACCTGCGAAGCGTGCGGCGGCAGCGGCGCGAAAAAGGGCACCCGCCCCGTCACCTGTTCGGCGTGCGGCGGCACCGGCCAGATACGGCAGCAGCACAGCTCGTTCTTTGGCAGCTTCGTCAATATCACCGATTGCCCCAACTGCGGAGGCCGGGGCTCCATTATCAAAGAGCCGTGCGAAGCGTGTGGCGGCCGCGGCATACAGAACAAGCCCCGCACCATCAAGATCAACATCCCGGCGGGCATCGACGACGGACAGGTGATCACAGTGCGCGGCGAGGGCGCGGCAGGCGAGCGCGGGGGCGAACCAGGCGACCTGCTGATAT
>JBMNOT010000141.1:0-5405 GCA_050943225.1 Christensenellales bacterium
GGTAGCCGTCGCTCATCAGACGCTTGGAAACGCCTTTGAAGTGGTCTGCGATCCTGTTAAGCAGCACGATGTCCATGCCGGTGTCGTATTCCGTCCCTGCCAGGGTGGCCACCAGCGACTCGGTGCATGGCTGAGCCGTGCCGTTGGCCATGGGCGACAGCGCGCAGTCCACAATGTCCGCGCCTGCCTCAATGGCTTTCAGATAAGTCATGTCGCCCACACCCGTCTTGTTGTGCGTGTGCACGTGGATGGGCACCTTGACAGCGGCCTTGAGCTCCTTGACGAGCTCGTATGCCTCGTAGGGCAGAAGCAGATTGGCCATGTCTTTGATGCAAATGGTGTCTGCGCCCATCGCTTCCAGCCTTTTGGCCATATCCACGAAATAAGCGCGCGTGTGTACCGGGCTGGTCGTATACGACAGCGCCGCTTCGCAGATGCCGCCGTACTTCTTGGTGGCTTCCATCGCGGCCTTCATGTTGCGCAGGTCGTTGAGCGCGTCGAATATGCGAATGACGTCAATGCCGTTTTCGATGGCCTTCTTCACGAAAAGGTCCACAACGTCGTCCGCGTAGTGCTTGTAGCCCAGCAGGTTCTGCCCGCGGAGCAGCATCTGCAGTTTGGCGTCCGGCATCGCGGCGCGCAGCACGCGGAGCCTCTCCCACGGGTCTTCGTTGAGGAAGCGCAGGCACGAATCAAACGTGGCCCCGCCCCACATCTCCAGCGACCAGTAGCCCGCTTCGTTGAGCAGGCCGGCTACAGGCAGCATCTCGGACGTCTTCATGCGCGTAGCTGCCTGGGACTGGTGCGCGTCTCTTAATATCGTATCGGTAATATGGACTTTTGGCATCTATTATTAACCTCCTCAATCTCTTATGAACCGAACAGCGACAGCAGCACACCCGCTGCCACGGCCGAGCCGATAACGCCCGCCACATTGGGGCCCATTGCGTGCATCAGCAGGAAGTTTCTCGGGTTGGCCTCCTGCCCCACCTTCTGCGACACGCGCGCTGCCATCGGAACGGCGGACACGCCCGCGCTGCCGATCAGCGGGTTCACTTTGCCGCCCGAGAGCTTGTACATCAGCTTGCCCAGCAGCACACCGCCGGCCGTACCGCAGCCGAACGCTATCAGGCCTAATGCAATGATTCCCAGCGTCTGCAGCTTCAGGAACGTTTCGCCGTTTGCCGTAGCGCCCACGGTGGTGCCCAGGAATATCGTGACGATGTTAATCAGCTCGTTCTGTGCCGTCTTGCTCAGGCGGTCAACCACCAGGCACTCGCGGAACAGGTTGCCCAGCATCAGCATGCCGACGAGCGGCGCGGCCGCAGGCAGCAATAGCGAAATGAATATCGTCACCACGATCGGGAATATAATGCGCTCCGCTTTGCTGACCTCGCGCAGCTGCTCCATCACGACCATACGTTCCTTCCTGGTGGTCAGTGCCCTCATGATAGGCGGCTGAATGACGGGCACCAGAGCCATGTACGAATATGCCGCCACCGCGATGGGGCCCAGAAGATGCGGCGCCAGCTTGGTGGTCAGGTATATCGCGGTCGGGCCGTCAGCACCGCCGATGATGCCGATGGAACCCGCTTCCTGAGGCGTAAACCCTAGCAGCAGCGCGCCGATGAAGGTGGTGAATATGCCCAGCTGCGCCGCCGCGCCCAGAAGCAGGCTCTTCGGGTTGGCAATAAGCGGGGCAAAATCGGTCATCGCCCCCACGCCCAGGAATATCAGAGGCGGGTATATGCCCAGTTTGACGCCCTGATACAGGTAATACAGCAGGCCGCCGTTCTCATAACCGTTGCCGTGCGTGACCAGATAATTTGTTCCGCCGTTGGCGGCGTCTGAATCCTTCACCAGATTCAGTATCTCTTTGGGACCCGCCATCATGTTGACTCCCGGCAGATTGGCCAGTATCATGCCGAACGCGATGGGAACCAACAACAGCGGCTCATATTTTTTGACGATCGCAAGATACAGCAGTATGCATCCCACCAGCAGCATCACCGCATGCTGCCAAGTCATCATGGAGAATCCCGTGCTGTTCCACAGATCGACAAAGGATTGGCCGATATCAAAACTCTGCATGTGTACCCTCCTTCGTTGGAATTGCCAGGCGCGGCTTACGCCAGAACAGCCAGCAAATCACCGGAGTTCACAGCAGTACCCTTGGAAACCTGAATTGCAGCTACCTTGCCGGACACAGGCGCCAAGATCTCGTTCTCCATCTTCATAGCTTCCAGTATCATCAGTATATCGCCTTCCTTAACGGTATCGCCCACGTTGACGCGAACGTCAAGGATGGTGCCGGGCATCGGGGATTTGATCTGCGTGCCGTCAGCGGGCGCTGGAGCCGCGGTCGCAGCCGCCGGTGCAGGCGCAGCAGCAGGTGCTGGCGCCGGAGCGGGAGCGGCCGCAGGCGCAGCGGCAGCAGGGGCTGGCGCGGGCGCCGGAGCAGCGAAACCGCCGATCTCTTCCACTTCCACATTGTAGCTGATACCATTCACGTTGATTCTGAAACGACGCATAGATGTTTCCTCCATATTTAAACTTTATAATCTGTTGTTAACCTGTTCAATCCGGTTGCTTACGCCCCATGCAGGCGTTGTGCTTTGAGAGCGGCGCAGCGACCGTATCACGATACCGTTGGGCGATGTTCCCAGGCATGCCGCGACAGCTGCCGTGATCACTGCGATCAGTTCGGGGCTGTGCTCGTCGGCAGGCAATGGCGCCGACGCCATTGCCTGCTGTTCGGCTTTTGCGGGCGCAGCCGTTTCGGCTTTCTGTGCCTCTTTCCGCTTCTGTTTGGCCAGCTGCCGTTCAGCCTTTCTGGCTTCCTTTCTCTCCCTGGCTTCGGCCGACCGCGAAATCAATACCCTGACGATCTTAGGATACAGCCAGGTTATGAATATCAGGAGAACCAGGCCGATGAATACGATCACCATACCCAAAACGGTCACACTGCCGCCCAAGCCAAGCCGTTCCCAAACGGTCATCGTCACCTCAGAGCCGTTTGCAGCGGCTGCTGCCGAATCTGAAAGCAATATCTGATTGAGCATGCTTTACCTCCCCCCTATGGCCGCGAGACATGCTTTTTGGGCAGTCTGTTCTCGCGCTTGCCGACAGCAAGCTCCAGCGCTCCAGCCAGCCGCTGGCGCGTTTCGGAGGGGTAAATCACCTCGTCGATATAGCCCATTTTCGCCGCTTCCCAGGGCGAAGCGAAGGTTTTTGCGTATTTTTCTGCCGCATCCTTCCTGGCTTTCACCGGCTCGTCTGACTGCGCGATATAGTCCTCCATCAGTATCACCGCGGAAGCGTCAGCAGGCAGGCAGGACACCACAGCGTCCGGCCAAGCGTACACCATATCAGCGCCCAGCGCCTTGGGACTCATCGCGATATATCCGGAGCCGATGGCCTGCCCGGTGATGACGGTGAGTTTAGGCACTGTCGCACTTGCATAAGCCTGGATCAGCTTGGCTCCGCTGGGTATCAGGCAGCACTGCTCCTGCGCGATATCCTTCACAAAACCTGCGGTATCTGCCAGTGTGATAACCGGTATGCCAAAAGCGTCGCAGAAATTGACAAAGCCCGCCGCTTTCGTGCAGCCCGCCGCATCGAGGAAGGAGCCGGGCGCATTGGCCACCACGCCCACGCTGCGGCCGCCCAGCCGTGCAAAGCCCGTCTTGATATCCGGGGCATAACCTGCCTGCGATTCAATGAACAGCCCGTTGTCGAATATCGCTGAAATCACGGAATGAATATCCCAGCTGCCGGAATAATTCTCGATCATCCGGTTCAGGTCGTCGCCACCGTCAATGAACGGCGCGTCCACAAGGTTGTTGTCCGGCAGATACGAGAGCAGCCGGCGCAGCGCCCCCAAAGCCTCATCTTCGGACGCGCACTTGAAATGCACGAGGCCCGTCTTTTCAAAGTGCACCGAAGCGCCGCCAATGGATTCCGGCTTTATTTCGTTGCCAGATTCGCCAAATGCGCCCGGCGCTGCCGTATAGATGCCGCCCACGCCGTCCGCCATGAATACAAAATCGCTCAAGGGGACGAAGAAGGCCGCGCTGCCCGCACACTGCCCGCATACGACGGTCAGTATCGGCACCACGCCCGAGAGCTCGGACATCTTGGCAAAAACGCTGCCGAAACCCTCCAGCGCACCAGCGCCTTCGCCCAGACGCGCGCCCATCGAATCCAGCAGCAATATGACCGGCAGCCCCGTCTTGCCCGCCATATCCAGCAGTTTTGTGATCTTGCGCGCATGCATCGCGCCCATGGAGCCGCCCAGCACCGTATAGTCCTGAGAGACAACATATACGCCGCGGCCATCAATTGTGCCGTAACCGGTCACGACGCCTTCGCCGGGCGCGCTGACTTCCTTCATGCCGGCAACGGCATTGGAGTGTTGGACAAAAGCGTGCATTTCGACAAAGCTTTCGGAATCCAGCAGCTTTCCGATACGCTCGCGCGCAGTCAGTTTCGACTGTGCATGCTGAGCGTCCACGAGCTGCTGGTTACCGGCGACAGCCGACTGCCGCTTTTGAGCCAGTAGATCAAAACCCGTCAATTCACTCATGTAGCAGTAAAACCTCCATATAAAATTTATATAAACGTCAAACGTTATGACCCAATCAAGCACCAATTCTGGCCCAACTTCTTATTTCTACACCAAATCCCTTTTTTCCTTCAAAGTTCGTTTAAAAATTCACAAATTTCGCAATTATATTTTTTAAACTTGCATATATATGGATTATATTTCCATTCCCGACAAATATCTCCACGAACCCACGGGCAGATCGCCTAAGGACAGGCTTCCGAAAGAGACGCGTTTCAATGACATCACATGACAGCTCACCGATTCAAACATCCTTTTGATCTGCCGGTTGCGCCCTTCATGGATTGTGATCTCAAGCCGCGTTTCCTTCCCCGCGCGCTGCAGCACATTGATCACCGCCGGGGCCGTTTTGACGCCGTTCAGTACAACGCCGCTTTCCAAACGTCGTATGGCCTGTTCATCCAAACGGCCATGCACCAATGCGGTATAGGTCTTGTTTACCTCATGCCGGGGATGGGTGCAGCGGTAGGCAAAATCCCCGTCGTTGGTGAGCAGCAGCAAACCTTCGGTATCGTAGTCCAGGCGGCCCACGGGGAACAAGCGCACGCCCACATCCCCCACCAGGTCCAGCACCGTTTTGCGGCCCCGGTCGTCCCGACAGGTGGAAAGCACGCCCGCAGGCTTATTGAGCATGATGTAGACTTTTTTGTCTGTAAACAATAAAAGGGTGCCGTCAACAGCGACCGTATCGGTATCCGGATTGATATCCACACCGACCGTGTCCACTACCCTACCGTTGACAGTCACCCTTTCCTGCACGATGAGCGCGTCCGCTCCTCGC
>JBMNOT010000142.1:0-5401 GCA_050943225.1 Christensenellales bacterium
TTCCGAGGTCTGAAAGCTCTCGATGAACAGCTTGGGCACCGTCAGCACGAAGGGCGAGCCGTCCGCGATGATGGCGACGCGGCCTTCCAGTATGCGGCCCGCCGCCACGTCCGGCTTCTCGGTGTACGCGATGGTGGGGAATATCGACATCGGGTGGTCTTCGATGTACTGCTCAAGGTAGCCGGTGTCCAGCACCGAGTCGATATCCAGCGCACTGAGGCGCCGCTTGACCTCCTCCACCACGCGGGCGGGCGCGACGCCCTCAAGGTAAGCGACGCACACGCTGGTGCCCGTCTTTTCGCCGATGGTCATGTGATCCATGCGCAGCTGCGGGGATCGGATACGGCGGCGCAGCAGCGCGGTGTTGGTGCGGAAGTTTTCGGTGAAGCCCTCGCGCGAGCCGCGCACCACTGATTCGCTCTGCGGTTCGGTGACGCTGCGCTTGTCCCAGCCCTTGGTGCTGACGATGAGCGCGGAAGCTTCCCCGTCCAGCATCACCGCGGTATCGCCCGAAAGGCAGCCTTCAATCAGCGCGTCCAGCGAGGTTGTCTCCACCACGTCGCCGGAGCACAGTATCGCGGTTTTGAGCTCGCAGGCGGTGGGGGAGCCGGCACAGCTCTCGCGCAGCGGCCGCATCAGCGTATCCGTCTGCGTCTGCGTGTCCACCAGCCCGTCTATAAACAACAGCGCGCCGCGCCTGGCCTGCGGGCCAAACACGAATTCATGCAGCTTGACATCCTGGCTGTCGCCCAGCGTCTGTTTGATCGCCTCGATGTTTTTATCCAGGTCTTTTTTGACCCGGCGTTCGCCGGGCGAGGCCTGTTTGCGCTGCCGGGCGCATGCCACGCGCATTTTTCTGTACAGAAGTCTGAACATATTGCCCTTCCTGCCGCGGAATGCCGCGGAATACGTAAAACGCTCCAAGGTGTTTTGCGTTATTTTCTCCCGGCGCTGGGCAAAACATACAAAGCGGCTGCGCCGCCTGGCAGAAGACCACAGCTTTCTGCCAAGCCACCGGTTTTATGGCGCTCTAAATGGCGCGTAAGCTGCAAAATCCGCGTCAAATCCGGGGGGCGGCTATTGTGCGGCGCGCCGCTTTGCGATACTATAACAGTAAAAAAGCGGAAAGGATCACAGATATGACACGGTTTACCGAAATAGACGGCCGGGATATCGGCGATATCAAGATCTACGCGCTCAGCACCTGCGGCTGGTGCAAGAAAACCAAGAAGTTCTTTGAGGACAACCATATCAAATATGCGTATGTCGATGTGGACTGGCTGTCTCCCGAGGAAACGGATCCTGTCCGCAAAGAGCAGCTGAAATACAACCCGGCGGGCTCTTTCCCCACCATTGTGGTGGACGGCGCGTGCATCGTGGGCTACGACGAGGAGAAACTCAACCGACTGCTTGGGAGATAGGCATGGACGAGCGGGTCAGAAAGCGGCTGGAGCAGCTGAAAAAGGACGCGGCGGGCGGCGGGTATAAAATCAACCCCGACGAGGAGCTGGTGGCCGACCTGGCTGAAGGCCTGCTGGTCAACGCCGACCGCTACGGGCAGGAGTTCTGCCCGTGCCGGCTGGTGGAGGGGCCTCCGGAGGAGAACATGGACATCGTGTGCCCGTGCGTGTACCGCGACGACGACCTGGCGGAATACGGCGCGTGCTTCTGCGGGCTGTACGTGGCGGAAGGCGTCCAGACCAGACAGGCGCCCGATAGGCGCCCGCCGAGAGAGGAAAGGCAGGCTGCCGCCGAAGCTGAGAAGGACGGAGCCGCCATTCCAACGGCGCTCAAATATCCGGTATACCGATGCACGGTGTGTGGGTACCTGTGCGCCAACACCAACCCGCCTCGCGTGTGCCCCGTCTGCAAGGCCAAAGCGGAGCGCTTCGAGCGGTTCATGTGACGGCCATGGCGGGGGAAGAAAAGGGGGCTGCGCACTTGTTCCGGGTGGGCTGCCCCTGTTGACGCGGCTTATAAGGCCTGCGCCGCCGCGCTGGATGAGCACCCACGCGGCGGACGAGGCTTCATATACCATCAATATCAGCGTCCGCGCGTCGCTGTGGACAAGGGGAGAGGACATACGGCTTGTCCTGTTTCCCGACGGCGAAGCGGAAACGCTGACTTGTATTTTCTCCGAGACGCAAACTAAAGCGCCGGGCGCGGCGAAGCACCGCCGCAACTACGACGACCTGGAATGTGCCGGGCGCTGGCAGCTTTCGCGCTCATCCGGCTGATACGGGCAGGTTATTCGCCTGCGCTCCATGACGCGGCGTCGCCGATATCCGCTTCGTCCACGGTCAGGTATTCGCCGGGCCGCAGCGATATGTGGCCGGATTCATACGGCTTGCCGTCCACGGTCATCAGCACGCGGGATGCGCCGTAGTAACGGCCGAAAGTGTTGGCGACGCTCTGCAGTATCATGGATTCCACCGCCGCGCCGGCGTTCATCTCCTTCTGGAACGCCTTATTGAGGTCAATATAGACCATGCCGTCCTCATTGAGATACAGGCTGTTGATGTTGGTGCCGGGGGAGAACACCGCTCCCAGCGGCTCCGGCGGCGTCTCTTTATACGCTTTGGTGAGCACTTCACGCGTGGAATCGTTGGTGTAGAAGCTGACCTTTTTGTCCACGTAGCCCAGCTCGCCCGCGCTGGCGTCCGGGTAATAGAACCGGATCGTCTGGACCAGCGGCACGCCTTCCTCGATGGCGGCGAGCGTCGAGGTTACCGTTCCTTCGCCCTCCGATGGCGTGTAGACCGACTTGATAAGCCCCACGCCCGCTGCATAGTAGTCGGCGGTGCTGCCGTAGGGGCCCTGGGTGACCACCTCGATCGCGTTGTAGACGCCCAGCGGCGTTTCCACTTCAAGCCCCACCGCGGTGATGCTGCGGGTGCGCGGGTCGCCCAGGAGCCACGCGTTTCCGGCTTCCAGCGGCACGCGGAGCAGCACTTCGGGACTACCGGACGTCTGGTTCAGCATGTTCTGCCGCCAGTATACCTCGCCCTGCGAGAACACGACGGCGGCCTGGTTGTCCGATACTTCAAGCACGCGCACCGACGTGGTGCCGCCGGTGACGATGCGTTTCTGCTGGCGGTTGTCCCTGGCGAAGTCGGTATAGACCTCATAGGAGGCGAACTCGTTGCCCTCGCCCTGATACACGAGCCGCGTGTTATTGTGAACGGGGAAGTAGTCGGACACGCGCGCGGAGATGGGCGCGCCGTACTTGCCCGCCCCGGGCTCTTTTGCGACTGACGAGCAGGCGCACAGCACCAGGGCCAGCGCTATGGCGCAAATCGCGATTGCCGGCTTTTTCATCTCATATCACCTCGAAATATGTATAGTCCCTGTTGTGCCTCGCTATGACATGCGATTGTCGAAAAACCTGCGGTTTTCTGCCAGTTTATCGAGATTACACACTTCCGCAAAGGACAAGGGCTGTTGCCTGTACCGGCGGCGGTGGTATAATAGCGTCAAGAAAGACAGGGAGCGGCAAAAGGCGATGGCATTCAACAGGATCAGAAAAGTACCGACGGCGGAGGAGATAAAGCGCGAGCTGCCGATGCCCGCGGAACTGGCCGCCGTCAAGCAGCGGCGGGATGATGAGCTGCGCGCAGTGTTCAGCGGCGCGGACAGCCGTTTTGTGCTCATCATCGGCCCGTGCTCTGCGGACAGCGAGGAGCCGGTGCTGGAATATTTAAGGCGGCTGGCAGAGGTGCAGCGGCGCGTGGAGGACGTGCTGCTGCTGGTGCCGCGCATCTATACCAACAAGCCGCGCACCACCGGCGAAGGCTATAAGGGCATGGTGCACCAGCCTGACCCGGAAAAGGCTGCTGACCTGAGCACGGGCATCAAGGCGATACGCCGGCTGCATATTAAGGCGCTGGCGGAATTCGGTCTGCCCGCCGCGGACGAGATGCTGTATCCCGAGAACTTCGCGTACCTTTCCGACGTGCTGGGCTACCACGCCGTGGGCGCGCGCTCGGTGGAGAACCAGCTGCACCGGCTGACCGCGAGCGGCGTGGACGTGCCGGTGGGCATGAAGAACCCGACCAGCGGCGACCTTTCGGTGATGCTCAACTCCATATACGCGGCGCAGCTGCCGCACCGGTTTATATACAGCGGCTGGGAGGTGGAGACGACGGGCAACCCGTACGCCCACGCCGTGTTGCGCGGCGCGGTGGACGCAACCGGCCGCTGCCTGCCCAACTACCACTTTGAGGACCTGATCGGCCTCGCGCAGGCGTATACTGACATGGGCCTTGACAACCCCGCCATCGTTGTGGACACCAACCATGCCAACTCGCAGAAACGCCACGAGGAGCAGCCCCGCATCGCGCGCGAAGTGATGCACAGCCGCCGCTACGACAGCGTGCTGACCAGGATGGTGAAGGGGCTGATGATCGAGAGCTACCTTTTGCCCGGCCGGCAGGATATCGGCAGCAACATTCCCGGCTGCTCTATCACCGACCCATGCCTCGGGTGGGAGGATACCGAGCGGCTGATATTCGACATCGCCGAGCGGGTATAGACCAATGGGAAAGAAGCCGTTTCTCCAATGAGAGAGCGGCTTTTTTTATGTATTGTTATTGGCATGCGAAACAAAAAGGTATATTATAGTACGCGTCTGGTTTCAGATACGAATAACTGAAAAGGAGACGGAAAATGGCTTTATACACGATGAAGGAACTGCTGGCCGACGCGCAGGCGCGCCGCTACGGCGTCGGCTTTTTCAATACGCCCAACCAGGAGATGCTGCTGGCGTGCATCGAGGTGGCGGAGGAGCGGCGTTCGCCCGTTATTGTGGGCACGGCGGGAGTCGCTGCTCAGATACTCGGATTTCGACACCATCACACCGATGATGCTGGACGCGGCGAGGCGGACCAAAGTGCCTGTAGCGGTGCACCTGGACCATGCGTACAGCTTTGATTGCATCATGCGCGCGCTGCGCTGGGGCTTCGGCTCAGTGATGTACGACGGCTCGCGGTCCACATACGAGGAAAACGTGCGGATATCCGCCGACATCGCGCGGGTGGCCCATGCAATGGGCGTGGGGCTGGAGTGCGAGCTGGGCTGCGTGGGCGGCCTCGCGAACGGAGACAACCGCGTGGACGAAAACGTGTATACCGACCCCGACATGGCGGCGTCCTTCGTGGAGCTGACGGACGCGGATTTCCTGGCGGTGTCCATCGGCACGGTGCATGGCGTCTATAAGCGAGCCCAGGCTGGACCTTGACCGCCTGGCGCAAATCCGCAAGCGCGTGGATGTGCCGCTGGTATTGCACGGCGGTTCGGGCCTCTCGCATGACGATTTCCGCGCCGTGATAGCGGGCGGCATAGTCAAAATTAACATTTATACCGATGTGATAACGGCAGGCAAGAAGGCGCGGGAGGACAATCT
>JBMNOT010000143.1:0-5385 GCA_050943225.1 Christensenellales bacterium
GCCGAAGCAGAGCGTCATCAAAGCGGAAGAAAACCTGATTATCGGCAACGTCGCGCTGTACGGGGCGACTTCCGGGTATGCGTTTATCAGGGGCATGGCCGGAGAACGCTTCTGCGTCCGCAACTCCGGCGCGACGGCGGTTGTGGAGGGCGTGGGCGATCATGGCTGCGAATACATGACCGGCGGCTGCGTCGTGGTGCTGGGCAGGACCGGCAAAAATTTTGCTGCGGGCATGAGCGGCGGCGTCGCCTACGTGCTGGATGAAAACCATGATTTCTACATGCGCGTCAACAAGGACCTGATACTGATGAGCGCAGTGATCGACAAACAGGATATCGATCTATTGAGTACGCTGATCAGTGAGCATGTGAATGCTACCGGGTCGGAAGTCGGCAAGACGATACTGAGCAATTTCAACGTCTACCTGCCGAAATTTAAGAAGATCATTCCGATTGAATACAAGCGGGTGATCACGGTGATTGACAGCCTGGTCCAGCAGGGAATGCCGCGCGAGCAGGCTGAAGTGGAAGCGTTTTATATGGGCAACAAGGAGGTCGCTTTCAATGGGAAAACCGTCAGGGTTTCTTGAATATGAGCAAAAAAGAAATCCGGCCATTGCGCCGGCGGAGAGGATAAAACATTTTAACGAGTTCCATGAACCGCTGGACATGGAGCAAAGGCGGACGCAGGGCGCCCGGTGCATGAACTGCGGCATACCTTTCTGCCAATCGGCGATTGAACTGGGCGGGTCGGTATCCGGCTGCCCGCTGCACAACCTGATACCCGAGTGGAACGACGAGCTGTACAACGGCAACATGGAGCTGGCTTTGACGCGGCTTTTGAGGACCAACAATTTTCCGGAGTTCACCGGACGGGTATGCCCCGCGCTGTGTGAAGCGGCGTGTACCTGCGGGCTTAACGATTCGCCGGTTACCGTCCGAGAAAACGAGCTGTCAATTATCGAATACGGATATGCCGCGGGGCTGATGAAACTGCATATCCCCGAAGTGCGGACGGGAAAGAAGGTTGCCGTCATCGGCTCCGGCCCTGCCGGATTGGCCGCGGCGGACCAGCTCAACCATATGGGGCATACGGTGGTGGTCTATGAAAAGGCGGACCGCATCGGCGGCCTGCTGATGTACGGCATCCCCAACATGAAGCTGGAAAAGGAGATTGTCGAAAGGCGGGTTGACCTGATGCGCAGGGAAGGCGTTACGTTTTTCACAAACGCGGATGTCGGCAGTAATGTGGACGCCGGCGAGATTCTGAGCGAATACGACGCCGTCGTGCTGTGCTGCGGGGCGCAGAATCCCAGAGACCTTTCGGTGAAAGGCAGGGATGTGGGAGGCGTCTATTTTGCGGTAGACTTTCTGACTTCCACCACAAAAAGCCTGCTCGACACGAACTTAAAGGACGGCACTTACATCTCGGCCAAAGACAAAAAAGTGGTCATCATTGGTGGTGGTGACACTGGTAATGACTGCGTGGGAACGTGTATGCGGCACGGATGCAAGTCCGTGGTGCAACTGGAGATGATGCCGAAGCTCCCCGACGCTAGGGCGGAGGACAATCCGTGGCCGCAGTGGCCCCGAGTATGCAGCGTCGGCTACGGTCAGGAAGAAGCCATTGCGGTGTTCGGGCATGACCCGCGCGTCTACCAGACGACCGTCAAGGAGTTTATACCCGGCGAAAACGGCAGCGTCAGGGCCGTCGTGACGGTGAAGCTGGAGCCGAAAAGGGACGAAGCGACGGGCCGGCTTATGATGGCCGAAGTGCCGGGCACCGAGGAGGTCATGGAAGCGGATATGGTGCTGATCGCCGCGGGCTTTCTCGGCTGCCGCAAATATATCGCCGAGGCGTTCGGTGTGGAGCTCAATCCGAGAACGAACGTCGCCACAAAGCCGGTCTCGTACCAGACCAACGTCAGCAAGGTGTTTACCGCGGGGGATATGCACCGCGGGCAGTCGCTGGTGGTGTGGGCGATTGGCGAAGGCAGAAAAGCCGCTTGGGAAGTGGACGCCTGGCTGATGGGGCATTAATGGTGCGGAAACTGATGGCAGAGGGTATAGTACCCTCTGTTTTTTGTTGGGCGGAACGAGCATGCCGAAGCATCTAAGCGGGAGCGCATTGTTTTTTCAAAAGCGGCAGCACGACTTTTAGAGTGAACAGCCCTTCCTCGGCTTCAAACGCGCAATAGCCGTTGTGCTTTTCCGTTATCATCCGGATGCTTTTTGTGCCATACCCGTGATGCGCCGCAGTGCTTATCGGCAAACCGTTTCGCATGCTGACGGTCCCGCGGTAAGGGTTGCTGATGTAAAGGAGCAGCTTGTCCTTATGGGGCTGGCAGTTGATGCGCACTGTCCGCTGCGCGTCTTCCACCTGTGCGGCGGCGCTTATGGCGTTGTCCAGCCCGTTGGACAGCATCGCGCACAGCTCGGTATCGGAAAGAGGCAGGCTGGCGGGGATGTTAACTTCAGCGCTGAATGCCACGTCCTGCTGTCTGGCTTTCGCGGCGAAAGAGGACAGAATCAGGTTGACGGCGTTGTTCTCGCAGTAGCGCACCGGCACGATGCTGTCGATATCGGTTTGCGCCTGGCGTATGTATTCGCGCGCTTTGTCAATCTCGCCGACTTCCAGATAGCTGCCCAAAAACGAAAGGTGATGGCGCATGTCGTGGCGGTAAACCGAGGTCTGCTGCTGCACCTGCTGTAGCGCGGATATCTCGTTTTTGGCCCGCTCGGACTGTGCTGTGAGTATGGCGTTGTCCGTCTCCAGCAGAAGGCGCCGCTGGACTTCCTGATGGTAAGCTGCGACAAACACCACATAAAACAGCGCCATGGCTGCGGGAAGAAATTCAATCACCATCCGCACGCCGGTATATAAGGCGTCCGTATAGACGGTGGTGGCGTAGTCGAATATGTAATAAAACAGGGGAAGCCCGCCGAACAGCAGAAGCGATCGCTTGGAAAAGGTCATGGCCTGGTATGCCGCCCTCACGAAATATCGCCGGAGGACATAAAGCAGCGGAGCCAGAGAAAGCATATAGCCCAGCTCGTAAGCCAGCCTGGTGCCGAATATATAAAGAGTCAGCGTCCCGATCCAGCGCGGCAGCTGGCAGCAGAAATACGCGGTCAAAACGCTGACCAGCGCAACACCCCAACGCCGTTTGAGACGCACTACCAGCATTAGAAAAAGCGGAAGATGGGTAAGCAGCGGGTAGAGCTGCCTGGTTGTTTCAAACCCCAAAAGGAAAAAGCACAGTGTCTGCACTGCCAGGATGATAACGCAGAACAGCGCCACATTTCGGCGTTCCTTGTCTGAGTCGCAGCCGCCCGCGAAACCCGCCGTGAGAAAGGTGCCGTACAGTAAGACCAGCGCGTAATTGATTGTGTGCTGAGTACGTCCGCCATCAGCCGACTCCCTTTTCCGCAAACAGGTGGTCCATATAGGCCTTGCGCACCTGCGCGTAAAGCAGGCGTGAAACCGGCACGATATCGCCCGTATAAGTCACAATATCGGTGGAGCGCAGCTCCTGAACCTGCCAGAGGTTGACGATAAACGATCTGTGTACGCGGATAAACTCCGGCCTTTGCAGCAGCGCACCTTCGTATTCGGACAGCGGCGCAGTAAGCTTTCTGACGTTGCCGTCCGTTAAATGAAAGCACAGCATCCTGTTGATGACTTCCACATAGGCGAGCTTGAAAAACGGGATATTGGCCACGCCGTTTTTGAACCTGACCGGCAAGCCGTCTTCCGGTTTTTGAGCGAGGCGGAACAGTTTGTCCAATATCGGAAAAAGGTTATCCGCCGTGGCGGGCTTTAACAGGTAGGCAAACGCTTCTACGGAATAGCTCTCCACCGCAAAGTCCGGCGACGAGGTCAAAAACGCGTTTTTGATATTTTCGTCAAATTCCCTGATTTCGTGCGCAATCTCCATGCCGCTGGCCAGCGGCATCATGACATCCAGAAGCAGAAAGTCGAAACCGCCTTTGCGCACATCCTCCAGCAGCGCAACGCCATCCGAATAAATGATGTAAGTAAAACCGGCTTTCGTTTATTCCCGGTAGCTGCTCAGCAGCATGGAAAGGGTGTTCAGCTCTTTTGTATTATCGTCACAGACTGCGATGCGCATTTTTTGTGTTACCTCGTTGTATATACACGAAGCATTTTTTATTCTATCACAGGCACTATCACAGGCAGCTTGTGCGGCGCCATTAACTTCATGACCGTTTACAACAAAAAACACTACCACTTGCACACAGTACGGTTTTGAAGAAAAGATGATGCTATCATAGGTTACCATGGAACATGGAGCAATGCGCCTTTGGATTATTAATAGACTGCAAGGAGAATTATGAAACAGTTTTTTACTTCCTGTTGACCGCAGTCTTTGCGCTTGCGCTCTCTGACGGCTGCGGCATCGTGGAGATGGGCAGTCCGGCCCCGTCCGGAAAGAGCCCCAAACAAAACGGCTGAACTTCAGCCCGTCATTGTAGTTCTCAGCGATTAAGAAAATTGATGGAGCCGAAAACGCCCTAGTTACATGGAAGGAGGGAATGTTCATGCAATACTGGATAGCCTGGCTGATTGCCGGGATAAGCACTGCGGGATTGGTCTCTCTCTGGTTTGCGATAGCACGCCGCGAATTGTCGCAGGCAAAGCGAAGCGTGGAACATGCCATCCGGCAGGTGAAGCTCCACGTGGATGGGTGCGCTCAAGCCTGCAACGGGCCGTATAAGGCGGCGGCGCTTCATTCCCTGAATATCAGCCGGTCGATCTACCGCGAAGCGGTTATCAACCATGAGGCGGTACGGCACAAGCTGGTCAACAGGCTTCCCAAGGAGATAATGCATGATTAAACGACTTCTGAGTACGCTTCTTGTCGCGTGTGTTTATTGACTATGCTGCCGGTATCGGCAATGGCAGATTCGTCTGAAGCCCAATGGGGCGTGGCGGCTGAAGATGGTTCGGCGCCCGCTGAATGGGCGGCAAGCGGCACCCTCGCCGATGCCGTTGCCTATGCGAACGGATTAAGCGGCGGCGCGACGTACATTCAGCTTCAATCTAACGTAACCGCTGACGACCGCTATTTTGAACCTGAACAGCTGCACGCTAACCGGCAGCAGCAGCGACAGCGGCGTCATCACGTTCTATGGCGGCACGCTGACCATTACCGACAGCAGCGTTGACAAAAAAGGCAAGATCACCACCAATGTGACGATAGATAGTAAAAACTTCGGCACGATCAATGTGAACTGCGGCAGCCTTATTGTGGACAGCGGCGCGGTGGAAGGTACTGTCAAGAAAATTTCGCAAATTTGATTGCCGCCTGGTGGCCCGCAGCTAGCTGATAGCTGAACCGGCTTCTTCTTTCAGCATCTCGTC
>JBMNOT010000144.1:0-5338 GCA_050943225.1 Christensenellales bacterium
AGCGGGATACCAGCACACGCGAGGGCGAAGTTACCGAGGCAGAGATTGCGCATATCGTGTCCAGCTGGACCAACATCCCGGTGGTGAAGCTGACGGAGGACGAGGCCAAGCGGCTGATGGAGCTGGAGGCCACGCTGCATAAGCGCGTGATCGGCCAGGACGAGGCGTGCGTCGCGGTGTCCAAGGCGATACGGCGTTCGCGCGCGGGCCTGAAAGACCCCAAACGGCCTGTCGGTTCGTTCCTGTTCCTGGGCCCCACCGGCGTGGGCAAGACGGAGCTGTCGCGCGCATTGGCTGAGGCGCTGTTCGGCGACGAGGATGCGATGATTCGCCTCGACATGTCGGAGTACATGGAGAAGCACGCGGTATCCAAGCTCATCGGTTCGCCGCCCGGCTACGTCGGGTTCGAGGAAGGCGGTCAGCTGACGGAGAAAATAAGGCGTCACCCGTATTCGGTGCTGCTGCTGGACGAGATCGAGAAGGCGCATCCGGACGTGTTCAACATCCTGCTGCAGATACTGGAGGACGGGCGCTTGACGGACTCCAAGGGCCGCGTGGTAGACTTCAAAAACTGCGTCATCATCATGACGTCCAATCTGGGCGCGACCAACATTGACGCCAGAAGAATCGGCTTCGGCGCGATGAGCGATGACAAAAGCTACGAGCGAATGAAGGAGAGCATGATGGAAGAGCTCAAGAAAGCCTTTCGGCCCGAATTCATCAACCGTTTGGACGACATCATCGTGTTCCACAAGCTCAATGAGGAGCACACGCGCGAGATCGTGAAGCTGATGCTGGGCAACGTCATCAAGCGGCTGGACGAGCGCGGCATCCACCTCGCCTACGAGGACGACACGGTGGACTACCTCGCCAGGGAGGGCTTCGACGAGAACTACGGCGCGCGGCCGCTGAGGCGGATGATGCAGCAGATCGTGGAGGATAAGCTGTCTGAGGAGATACTGGAAGGCAAAATCAGCATCGGCGACAGCGTGCGCATGTTCATGCAGGACGGCAAGCCGGCTTTCGAGCGCATCCAGACGGCGGAAAACAACAACCAGAAATAAATAAACAACGCTAAGGGCGGTCCCCTAAAAAGGGCCGCCTTTTTTGTATGCGCTGATATGCCATGAGCAGCTTCGCCCAGCATTATTCCCGGGCAATAAGCATATTTTTTAACGGAACTCTTTTGGGATATGCACATTCTTTAGGCATGACCGCGGAAGGGTGTTCATATATATCTAGTGTTAAACATTATGTTGACGGAGGGTGCGCCATGCAAAGCTTTAACATCTATAAGGATATTTCCGAAAGAACGGGAGGAGACATATACATCGGCGTTGTGGGGCCTGTCAGGACGGGCAAGTCGACATTCATCAAGCGGTTTATGGATATGCTGGTGCTCCCGAACCTGGACGACAGCCATGAGAAGGAACGCGTGGTCGACGAGCTGCCGCAGAGCAGCGCGGGCAAAACCATCATGACCACACAACCCAAATTCGTGCCCAACGAGGCTGTAAAGATACGAATCAACAATGAAGCCGAAATGAACGTGCGGATGGTGGATTCGGTGGGGTATATGGTGGACGGTGCGATGGGCTATCTGGAGGACAACGCGCCGCGCATGGTGACGACGCCGTGGTTCGACTACGACATCCCCTTCGAGGAGGCAGCGGAAATAGGCACTCGCAAGGTGATTGCGGACCACAGCACCATCGGCATCGTGATGACGACGGACGGCAGCATCACAGAAATTCCGCGCTCCAGCTATGTGCAGGCGGAGGAACGCGTGATACGCGAACTGTGGGAGCTGGGCAAACCGTTCATCGTCATACTCAACTCCGCGAACCCGAACAACGAGGATACCATCCGGCTGCGCAGCGCGATGGAGGATAAATACCAGGTTCCGGTGCTGCTGCTCGATATCATGCGGCTGACGGAAGCGGATATCAAAGCGATGCTGGAAAACCTGCTCTACGAGTTCCCGCTCAAGGAGGTCAACATCGACATGCCGGGCTGGGCGCGCGCGCTTTCGCCCGGCCACTGGCTGATGAACGAAGTGATGTCCGGCATCGCCAACACGATCGGCTCTCTGGAAAAGGTGCGCGATTACGGCGCACTGCTGAGCGCGCTGGACTCGCTGGAAGACGTCAGCGGTGTCGCAGTCAACACTGTACGCTTGGGCGAGGGTTGCGTTAAGATGCGCGTGGACTTCCCCGAGGATCTGTTCTACCGCATACTGGGCGACGAGTGCGGCTACCCGATCGAAAACGATTACCACCTGGTATCCATCGTGAAAGACCTGGTGGCGGCAAAGAAGCAGTACGACCGCATCTGCGATGCACTGGAGAATGCGAAGGACACGGGCTACGGGCTGGTGCCGCCATCCATGGATGAGCTGTCGCTGGAGGAGCCGGAACTGGTGCGCCAGGGCGGCCGCTTCGGAGTGCGGCTCAAAGCCAGCGCGCCGTCGCTGCATATTATCCGGGTGGACATCGAAACGGAGGTTTCGCCCATTGTGGGCAGCGAGAAGCAGTCGGAAGACCTCATCAGGTACATACTCGACGAGTTCGAGAACGACCCGTCCAAAATATGGAACACCGACATATTCGGCAAGTCGCTACACGAGCTGGTGAAGGAGGGGCTGTCGGGCAAACTGAGCCATATGCCGGAAGACGCACGCATGAAGATACAGGAGCTGCTGCAGCGCATCATCAACGAGGGCAACGGCGGCCTTATATGCATACTGCTCTAGACGCGGCTGAAATAGGCCTTTTCACCCTCAGCCTTCGGTATAAACCGGGGGCTTTTACATTTGGCGAAAACCTGTGCGGTTTTCCGCCAGTGTACCGATTCTATGCAGAAGCTCTGGCCTCCGGCGTATACCGGAGGCTTTTTTGTGCTGCCCGAAGGGCACCGCAGATCATAATGCGCTGAGAGCTGCGGCGCAGATGGCGGGCGCGCCTTAAGTTTTCTTGCGGCTTGCCATAACAGTTCCTCATGTGATATTTTATATTAGTAAGCTGTCCAAACTAATCGGATGGCCCTGCCCGCGAAGGCGATGCAAATGCCGCGGATAATGGACGCTGATTTGCGATATTGGATGCAGGCCCTGCCTGCGAAAGGGGGCGCTATGACCGAACAGGAAATCCGGGTACTGCTGAACCAGGTGCTCAAAAAGATGTTTTACCGCGTACTGCGGCTGCAGGAAAAAAGCGTTTCGCAGGCCGCCAACGCCAACTTAAGCCGGACGGAGATGCACGCGCTGGAGATCGTGCAGGACTGCCCCGGCGCGACGCTGACTCAAATCGCAGAGATGCTGGGAGTCACCAAGGCGACGGTCAGCGTGTCGGTGAACAGGCTGGTGAAAAAAGGCTTTCTCAAAAAGACCAAAATAGAAGACGACAGGCGCAAAAGCGCGCTGCAGCTCACCGAGAAGGGAGAGGAATGCTGCAAAAAGCACAAGCAGTTCCACGACACGATGATCGACAGCATGCTGAAGGATTTCGACATCGCGTCCCAGCCGGAGCTGCTCAAAGCACTGCAGGCGCTGCTGGAGTTCTTCGAAAGAATCCGTGTCTGAATCGTAACCAAACTCCAAAACTTTTATGACAAATTGTTTATTCGGATGCGGCGGTCTGAAATAATTACTTAATAATCGCCGGACAAGGCGGCCAGTTTGCAACACAACCGTAAAGAATGCCGGGCAGAAAGGTCTTTTTTGGCCCTGAGCCGGCTGGAGGAAAAAGGAGCCGCATTGACAGACCTGCCGTGTCATGATAATATCTGCTTTAAAGATATGGTTAGGCATACTAACCATATGAATGGTATCATACATATTTACTACCACTAAATGAAGGAGTCGACAATGGATCTGGACGCCGTATTCTCTCTGATAGACCGTGCGGAAAAGTCCTCATTTAACAAAATTGAGATTGAGTATAAGGAACTTAAGCTTCGCCTGGAGCGCGGAGCCGGGCAGATGGCGGCCGCTGCGCCGCAGCCGGTGCAGCCTCAGCAGCCGGCAGCGCCGGAAACGGAGAGCCGGCCGGAGCAGGTGGAGCCGGACAGCGGCGATTATATCCGTTCGCCGATATCGGGTGTGTTCTATGTGGCCAAAGAGCCGGGTGCGGAGCCGTTTGTCAGGGAAGGCAGCCGCGTCTGCAAGGGCGACACCGTGTGCATCATCGAAGCGATGAAGACGATGAACGAGATCACCGCGCCGTTCTCGGGCGTCATCACAGCGGTACTGAAAAAAGACAAGGATCCGGTAACGGCGGGCGACGCGCTGTTCCGCCTGGTTGGGGACAAATAGTATGAGTACCGTACTGGTGGCCAACCGGGGAGAGATTGCGGTGCGCATCATCCGCACATGCAAAAAGCTCGGGCTCAAAACGGTGGCGGTGTTCTCCGAGAACGACGAAAACGGCATGCCCGCCCGCCTGGCGGACGTGAGCGTGTGCATCGGCCCGCGCCAGGCGGACAAAAGCTACCTTAACATCGACAGCATACTCGCGGCGGCGAAGGCTTTCAAGGCGGACATGATACACCCCGGCGTGGGCTTTCTGTCGGAGAACGACGCGTTTGCCGAAGCCTGCACCGAGGCGGGGGTGCGCTTTGTCGGGCCGGACCCCGAAACCATGCGCCTCTTGGGCGACAAGCAGACTGCCCGCAGGACAATGATTGAAAACGGCTTTCCCGTGGTGCCCGGCTCGGACGGCACTGTGGACAGCGTGAAGAATGCCCTGGCCATCGCCCGGGAGATTGGCTTCCCGCTGATGATCAAGGCGGCAAAAGGCGGCGGCGGCAAAGGCATCCGCGTGGTGAGCGACGCCGCTGCGCTGGAGAAGGAATTTGCGCTGGTGCGCCGCGAAGCGGAACTGGCTTTCGGCGACGGCAGCGTGTATCTGGAAGCTTACCTGCCCGAGGCGCGGCATATCGAGGTGCAGATACTTGCGGACATGCACGGCAGCGTGCTGCACCTGGGCACGCGCGAATGCAGCCTGCAGCGCAAGAACCAAAAGATGGTGGAGGAAGCGCCGGCTGCCAACGTGGAACCCTCCATACTGGAAGCGATGCAGCAGACAGCGGTGGATATCGCGCGGTGCGTGGGATATAAAAACGCGGGCACGGTGGAGTTTTTGCTCGCGCCGGACGGGCGGTTCTTCTTCATGGAGATGAACGCGCGCATACAGGTGGAGCATCCGGTGACGGAGAGCATATACGGGCTGGACCTGGTGAAAGCCCAGATACAGGTGGCGATGGGCCACCACCTGTCCGTGCCGCAGGAGCAGATCGTGCCGCACGGCCACGCCATCGAGTGCCGCATCAACGCCGAGGA
>JBMNOT010000145.1:0-5302 GCA_050943225.1 Christensenellales bacterium
CTGACAATTCCCGTTGATTTCATTCTTTCATCTCCCCATTAGTTGATTTCATTCTTTCATCTCCCCATTAAAAGTTATATATTTTTAAATATATATATCAAAATATAACAAAAATGCCTGTTAAAAGTCAACCTATTTTGCTATAAAAATTGGCAGTTTAATAAAACGTTTATAATTGCATATATATGTATATAACTGTATTTTTCATAGCCGAATTATTCGGAGGATTGCGATGGTCAGCTATATGTGGGCGTTTTTGATCGTGGTGGGCACCGTGGTGGGCATTGCCACCGGGAAGACGGAAGCGGTATCGCAGGCGGCGCTGGAGGGCGCCAAAGACGCCGCGACGCTGTGCCTTGGCCTTATCGGCGCGTATGCGCTGTGGCTGGGCACGTTGAATATCGCGCAGGAGGCGGGGCTGGTGAATGCCATCGCGCGGCGCATGCGCGGCCTGATACGCTGGCTTTTTCCCAGCATACCGCCGGACGGTCCGGCAAGCGGCTTTATCACGCTTAATCTCGTGGCCAACATGCTGGGCATGGGCAACGCGGCCACGCCGTTCGGTCTTAAGGCCATGAAAGAGCTGCAGGCGCTCAATCCGCATAAAACGCGCGCCTCCGATGCGATGTGCATGTTTCTGGTGATCAACGCATCCTCTGTGCAGCTTATGCCGCTGACCGTTATCGCGCTGCGCAGCGCGGCCGGCGCGGCGGTGCCGGGCGATATCGCCATCACGTCGCTGATCGCCACCACGGTGACCACGGTGACCGGCGTGGCGATGGCCAAAATACTGCGGAGGCTGTACCCGTGAACGTCATCAATTTCATATCGGCGCTGTTTGTACCCCTTTTCATCGTGAGCGTCGTGATATACGGTTTCGCCAAAAAGGTACCGGTATACGACGCCTTCATTCGGGGCGCCAGGCAGGGGCTGCCCACTGTGATACGCATACTGCCGTTCGTGGTGGGCTTCGTATTCGCCATCCGGATATTCAGCGCATCGGGGTGTTTTGAGTATATCGCGGCGGCGCTGTCCCCTCTGCTGAAACCGGCGGGCATACCGCCCGAGATACTGCCCCTGGCGCTGATGCGCCCGTTTTCCGGCAGTGCGTCCATCGCGATGCTGACCACGCTGTTCCAGCGCTTTGGCCCCGATACCCTGATCGGCCGGAGCGCCAGTACGCTGATGGGGTCGTCCGAGACGCTGTTTTATACCACATCGCTGTATTTCGGCAGCGTGGGCGTCAAGCAGACGCGCTATACCATCCCGGCATCGCTCATATCGGAAGTTTTCGGGCTTTTCTCCAGCGTGCTGCTGTGCCGGCTGTTCTTCGGGTGAATCAGGGGAAAAGTCGTTACTAATCACGCACTAACGTGCGCGCCTTATCGGACTGTAAAGCGGCTTAAGAGAGCCGTGGAGGGCCTGCTCCGGGCTCTTTTTTCTTGACAAAAACAGGGCCGAATCCTATGCTAGTACATAACGATGATTTCGCATGAAACAGGAGATATCGATGAAAAAGTACTATATCACGACGCCGATCTATTATCCCAGCGACAACCTGCACATCGGGCATTCGTACTGCACGGTGGCGGTGGACGTGCTCGCGCGGTTCAAGCGCCAGACGGGCTACGACGTGATGTTTCTGACCGGCACGGATGAGCATGGCCAGAAAATAGAGCGCGTGGCCAAAGCGGCTGGAAAACAGCCCAAGGAGTACGTGGACGGCATTGTGGCAAATATCCAGTCGTTGTGGAAGATGATGGGCATATCCAACGACGATTTTATCCGCACCACCGAAGAGCGGCATATCAAAACGGTGCAGAAGATATTCAGGCGCCTGTATGAACAGGGCGATATCTATAAGGGCGCTTACGAGGGCTGGTACTGCACGCCGTGCGAAGCGTTCTGGCTGGAACGTCAGCTGGTGGACGGCAACTGCCCCGACTGCGGCCGGCCGGTGGAGCTGGCCAAGGAGGAGGCGTATTTCTTCCGGCTGAGCAAGTATGCGGACAGGCTGATTAAATATATCGAGGAACACCCCGAGTTTATCCAGCCGGAGAGCCGCCGCAACGAGATGCTGAACAACTTCCTGCTGCCCGGGCTGGAGAACCTGTGCGTGTCGCGCACGTCGTTCAAGTGGGGCATACCGGTGGACTTTGACCCGGACCACGTGGTGTACGTGTGGATCGACGCGCTGTCCAACTACATCTCGGCGCTGGGCTACCTGTCGGAGGATGACTCCAGGTTCAAAAAATACTGGCCTGCGGATGTGCATATTGTCGGCAAGGAGATCATCCGCTTCCATACCATCATATGGCCCATACTGCTGATGGCGCTGGACCTGCCGCTGCCCAAACAGGTGTTTGGCCACGGGTGGCTGATGCTGGAAGGCGGCAAGATGAGCAAGTCCAAGGGCAACGTGGTGGACCCGGTGAAGCTGATCGAGCGTTACGGCGTGGACGCGGTGCGCTACTTTCTGCTGCGCGAGGTGCCGTTCGGCGCGGACGGGCTGTATTCCAGCGAAGCGCTGCTCACCAGGACCAACAGCGACCTTGCCAATGACCTTGGCAATCTGGTGTCGCGCACGGCGGCGATGATCGTCAAGTATTTCGGCGGCGTGGTGCCGTCGGAATACGAAGCGACGGAATTTGACGCGGCCATAGAGGCCCAGGGCGCGGCGCTGGGCGCGGCGGTGGAGGCACAGATGGACGCGCTAAAGCTGCCCGACGCGCTGGCGGAGATATGGAGCTATGTGGACGCGCTGAACAAATACATAGACCAGACCACGCCGTGGATACTGGCCAAAGATGAGGCGAAAAAGCCGCAGCTTGCCAGCGTGATGTACCATCTTGCCGAAGGGCTGCGCATCATATCGGTGATGCTGACGGCTTTCATCCCGGGTACGGCGCAGCGCATACAGGAAATGCTGGGTTTAGGCGATGCGGCCAAAGTGTCGTGGGAGAGCGCGGCGCAGTTCAGCAAGCTCGTGTGCGGGCTGACCGTCAGGCAGATACCGCCGCTGTTCCCGCGCATCGACGTCAAGAAAGAGCTGGAGGTGCTGGAGGAAATATCCGATAACCGTACGCTCAAGAAGCAGAAGAAAGCGCCGTCGGCGGATAAGGTTGCCGCGGAGCCCAAAAAGCAAGCAGCGGACGACGTGATACTCTACGACGATTTCAAAAAGGTTGACCTGCGTGTGGGCGTGGTGCAGCAGGCAGAAGCCGTGGAAGGCAGCGAGAAGCTTTTAAAGCTCATGGTGGACATCGGCGGCGAAACGAGGCAGATCGTGTCGGGCATCCGCAAGTGGTACAGCCCGGAGCAGATGGTGGGCAAGACCATCGTGATGGTTGTCAACTTAAAGCCCGCGAAGCTGTTCGGCGTTGAATCGCAGGGCATGCTGCTGGCGGCGGAAGCGGACGGGCAGCTCAGGCTGTTGACGCTGGACGGCGAACTACCCGCGGGCGCGCATGTTTCATGATGCGCCTTTTCGACACGCATGCGCACCTGCTGTCCGAAAGGTTTGACGCGGACAGGGAGGTGCTGATCAGCGAACTGCCGTCGCGGGGGCTGGCGGGCTGCATCGAGGTGGGCACCGACCTTGAGTTCAGCGACAGGGCGCAGCGGCTGGCTGAGCAGACGGACTATATCTGGGCCGCTGTTGGCGTGCACCCGCACGATTCGGCGGACGCCCCTGAAGATTATATCGAGAGGCTTATGGAGATCGCAGCGCGGCCCAAGGTGGTGGCCATCGGCGAGATCGGGCTGGACTATCATTACGACTTTTCCCCGAGGGATGTGCAGCGGCGGGTGTTTGGGCGGCAGCTGGAGCTGGCCCGGCGGCTTGATCTCCCCGTCATCATCCACATGCGCGAGGCGACGCAGGATACGCTGGCGATGCTGCGCGAGCACAAGGGGATAAAAGGCGTGATGCACTGCTTTTCGGGCAGCGCCGAGACGGCTGAGATTTGCGTCGGCATGGGCCTGTACGTATCTTTCACCGGCTCGGTAACGTTCAAGAATGCCCGCAAGGTGATGGAAGCCTCTGCTGCGGTGCCGCCGGAGCGGCTGATGGCGGAGACCGACTGCCCCTATCTTTCGCCTGAACCGGTGCGCGGGCGGCGCAATGAGCCATCCAACGTGCGGTACGTGCTGGAAAAGCTGGCGGAGATCAAGGGCGTACCGGCGGACGAGATGGCCGAGATCAACATACGAAATGCAAGGGAACTTTTTGACATAGAATGAACACTTATGTATATAAACTGAATGACGCGTATTATATCAACTTGACTAACGCGTGCACCAACAACTGTACGTTTTGCCTCCGAAACGAGTACAGCGGGGTGGGCGGTTACGCCCTGACGCTGTCCCGCGACCCCGAAGCGGCGGATATTATCGCTGAATTCGAACGGATTTCCGACGTCAAAAAGGCCGTTTTCTGCGGGCTGGGCGAGCCCACGATGCGCCTTGACGTGCTGCTGGAGGTGGCCCGGTATTTAAACGCGCGCGGCGTGCATGTGCGGCTCAACACCAACGGGCAGGGCAGCGTCTTCAACGGCGAGGATATTGCGCCGAAACTTCGCGGCCTGGTGGATACGGTGTCCATCAGCCTAAACGCGCCCAACGCGGCGCAGTACGACAGGCTGTGCCAAAGCGTATACGGCGAGGAGGCCTATACGCACGTATTGGACTTTGCAAAAAGCTGCGTGGCGCAGGGCATTGAAACGATACTGTCCGTGGTGGACCTCATCGGCGAGGACGAGATCGAGCAGTGCCGCCGAATCGCGGAAGGATTGGGCGCAAAGCTGCGAGTGAGAGGCTATATAAAGTAACCGCAAGTAGGGGAAGCTGTCTCATTCACTGCTCAATTCTTTCACCCTGTTAAAGTCTTCTTTGGGCGGCGTGTCTTCAAAACCTTTGATCGGGCCCTTGTAACGGATAAGCAGTACCAGAGCGATGATCAGCGCTATGCTCAATCCGCCAAACACCCATGCGTAGATAGGGCCCGATTCAACCGACAATATATCATTCCTGTAAATATGAAATGGGACCAAACGGGCTTCGATGGCAGCCTCATCATCAGTTCCAAAAACGTTATATTCTTTGCACCAATCAATGAATGAGCCGTTTTCATAGAACGTGTCATCGTGTGCCTATTCGAGAAAATATCGTTTTATGGTATCCGGAAGGTGCCCTATGTAGCCGTCATCCACAGTCAGCCGTGTGGTGATCGGCTCGCCGCTCCAGGTCTGGGCGACGATTTTATCCAGAGTATCAAAGTCTTCCGGTTCAGCGTGGAAAGTAA
>JBMNOT010000146.1:0-5275 GCA_050943225.1 Christensenellales bacterium
GGATCTCTGCAGCGCATTCGGGCCGGATCATTTGGTCAACGCCGCCGAGACGGATCTGGTGGAAGAGGTGCGCAGGCTGACGGGCGGTAAAGGCGCGGATGTCGTGATTACCGCCAACCCGGTTGCAGCAACGCAGGTGCAGGCCATAGAGGTCGCGAAAAAGGGCGGGCGCATCGCTTTCTTTGGCGGGCTTCCGCACGGCTCCAGCAATGTGACGATCGACACGAATCTAATCCATTACAAAGGGCTGACCGTGATCGGCACCACGGTTTTCGCGCCCAGGCACCATATTCTTTCGCTGGATCTGATTTCCTCAGGAAAGATTCCCGGCGAAAAGCTGGTCACGCATATACTGCCCATTGAGGAATTCCATCAGGGTGTGCAGCTTGCCATGGAAGGCAGGGCGATGAAAGTGGTATTTGCCCTCTGACATCACTGCAAATAAGGAAACGCCGTGCTCATATGATGCACGGCGCTTTTTACAGGCGTGAGCCTTCGGCTTTGTGTTGTTTTCGGAATACGTCCGGTGAGCTGCTGGTTTCGTTCTTGAATACCGAAGCAAAGTACTTGGAACAGGAGAATCCGCAGAGCGCCGCGATTTCGGGAATGGACTTATCGGTGGTCAGGAGCAGGTCCCTGGCGCGCTCCAGCCGCAGAAGCGTTATGTAGCGGTTCAAACCCTCCGCCTGGTACTGCTTGAACACGGTGGAAAGCCTGCAAGCGTTGATTCCGAACCGTTCCGCAAGTTCCCCGACCGAAATAGGTTCCGCAAAGTGCTGGTCGACGTACGCGCGCACTTCCTGGATGATGAGCCGCGTGCTGTTTTCGGTCGGATTGATATTGAGATAGCATAGCAACAGGATAGGATCGATGGGCGAGGTCAACAATCGCGTAAATCCCCAGCGCATCATCTGCAGCGTGAGTTTCAGATTTGGAGATTCGTGATAAAAAATCAGTTTTTTCAGCATTTTAGATTGGTAAAAAATAAAAGTTGGCAGTTCATCCCGCGAAGACAAGTCTAAAATTGATACTTCATCATCATGTTTTTGAAGAAATTCTTGTTCAAAGCAGGCAGGGGGGTGGATTTTTAAAGGTAAAAAATTAGGAGCATGAAGAGATAAAAGTGCGTTGATTTGGTCGATCAGGCCTGTATTGTCGCTAAATATCCGGATTAGCATGCTCAAACACCCCGCATACCAATTGAAAAAATTAACTTGCAATTATTAAAATGAAAATTTGAAAAATAGATTACATACAATAATATATTAATATTTCAGCGAAAAATCAACATGAAAAAACCATGATTATACACAATAATAATATGTATTATTGGTATTTCCGGGCGAGATTCATAGGCAGGAATTATAGGTAAAATATTTATAATTTAATATATATCATAAAAAATTTGGGGCTTTAATTTTCGTATTTCAAATGATAATATGCAAATAGAAAATGCCGTTTCCCATTAATAATTTACCTTTACGCGAATGTATTACCACTGCACCAAAAACCATTCAAAAACGATTAAGGAGGAGAAACAATGAAGAAACTTATCGTGTCGTTGCTGGCTGCACTTATGGTGCTTTCGGTCGTGGCAGGCTGTTCTGCGCCCGCTTCCGACGAGCCCGCACCCGCAGCAACGCAGAGCACTGCGGTTGCCGCCCAGACTCCCACAGTGGAAGCGCCCAAAGTGGAGGCGGATGTGGAAGGCAAGACCATTGCGTTCTGCTATCAGGATTTGGAGACCGAGTTCTGGGTAGCAGGCCATGCCGCTATCACGCAGGCGCTGAAAGACGCGGGCTGTGAAGTTCTGGAGTATAACGCAAACGAAGACGCCAACAAGCAGCTTGAGCAGGTCCGCGATGCGATTGCCGCTGGCGCTGACGGCATCATTATCATCCCGCAGGATGGCGAGTCGGCTGTTACCATCGCCAAGGAATGCAACCGCTCCAACGTGCCCATCGGCGTATTCAACCGTCCGCCGTCGGATGACAGCGCGAACAACATCGTTATCGTCGCGGACAACAAGGCGATTGCCGAAGCGTGCGTGGACTATATGGTAAGTGAAGCGAAGGAGAAATTTGACGCCACCGGCAAGAAACTCACTCCGCTCATCATGGTTGGCGACCTGGGCGACCCGAACGCGGTGTACCGCAAGGAAGGCTTCTATGCCGCCATCGCAAAGGAGCCCGATATCTTCAACGATGTTATTGAAGTGGATACCAAATGGGATGCGGATACCGCGCTTACTAACCTGACGGCTGCGATGCAGGCGAACCCCGATGTGGACTTCCTGTTTACTTCTTCCGACTTCCTGTTCCCGGTGATTAAGAGCGTGCTGGAACCCATGGGCAAGTGGAAGAAGGTCGGCGAAGAGGGCCATGTGATTATGGGCGGCCTGGACGGCGACTCGAGCGCAGGCGCTCTGATCGATGAAGGCTATGTGGACGGCACCGGCGTGCAGGACGTGTACTATGAAGCTTATACGCTGCTCGACGCCCTGCTCAAGGCGATTGCCAACGGCGAAACCCAGCCCGATGAATGGCTCTATGACCCCGGCTTTGCTTTAACCCAGGCGAACCTGGCTGAACGGCATGACGATATGTGGGGCAACAAGCTCCGCTAAGCGATACTTCTGGGGTGATGGGTTACAGGGAAGTAAGCGAATTACTTCCCTGTAACCCAAAACTTTGAAGACACGATTTGATTTTGCTTGCTGAAACGCGCGAATTTTATCGAAAAGTAATGGAATATATGAAAACACGGAGCGTTACCTCCGTGAAAGTCAAAACAAAGGCCAGGTGAAAACTTTGGACATCAACAAAGGGACCAAAACAGGAACCCTGCGCACATTGGCGCGTAATATGCTGCTTTCAGATTACTTTGTGCTGTATCTAAGCATCATATTCTTCCTGGTGGTGTGGATATTTATTCCCGCGCTGGGCAAAACGCGCAATATAGATAACATCTTCTCTAACATGTGGCCGCTGCTGATTTTGGCCATCGGGCAGATGTTTGTGCTGATTTTGGGCGGTATCGACCTTTCCCAAACAGGCCTGATCGGTTTTTTGAGCGTAGCAGGCGGCCTGTTGGTTACGGAAAAGCTCAATCCCGAACTGTTTACAAAAAGCCCGCTTTGGGGCGTGCTCATCAACGAAAACGGCAGCATCATCCGGAATGGCAGCGTGGCAATCGTGCTTGCCATACTGGTCATGGTGGTATTGGGAACGTTGGTGGGTTTTATCAACGGGGTTTTTATCGCAAAGCTCAAGATGCCGGCATTCATTGTAACGCTTGTCATGAAAATGCTGCTGAGCGCCATTGCTCTTTTTCTGACAAAATCCGAAAACGTCAGCGGGCTGAGAGACTCATTTGTGACCATCGGGAATGACAATGTGGTTTGGGTACTCACTCCCGGCAGCTTTATCGTCATTGCGCTTTGCGTTGTAGCATATATCATACTGCAAAAGAGCATGCTGGGCAAATGGCTTTACGCTACTGGCATGAACCCAAAAACCAGCAAGGTTTCCGGCATTTCAACCGACCGCGTGATTATTTTCAGCTATGCATTCTCAGGTTTTTGCGCGGCAATTGGCTCGCTATTGTATACCACCCGCATGATGGCCGGGCGGCCCACCTTGGGCGCGGATATCCTCATGGACATCATTGGCGCCACGGTCATTGGCGGCACCAGCATGTTCGGCGGCAAGGGCCGCGTTTCCGGTACGATATTCGGCGTGCTGTTTTTTATACTCATCAGCAACGCGCTTAACCATATGCGGCTGGATTTTGCCACCATCAACATTGTGAAGGGCGCCATCATCATTATCGCTGCTTATATTGATGTCACGCGGATGCGGTTGATTAAAAACGTTGTCATCACAGATTCTGCGGATCACCGCAAGCCCGGCAAAAAAGATCCGGTTTCTGCCAGCTAAACGCGGAAAGGAGAGGAATGACCGATGGAGCCTATCATTACGTTTAGCAATATTTCAAAGCGATTTTTCGGCGTGCCTGCGCTCAAGAACGTATCGCTCTCCATCATGAAGGGCGAGATCATCGGGCTTATCGGAGAAAACGGCGCGGGCAAATCCACGCTGATGAACATATTGGCGGGTGTCCATATCCCCGATGAGGGTAGCATGACGTTTGACGGCCAGCCGTATCGCCCGGCGACCGCAAAGGACGCCATCAATTCAGGCATTGCGTTTATCCACCAGGACCTCAACCTGTTCACGAACCTGTCCATTGCGGAGAACTTCTTCCTGGACCGGTTTGAGAAAAACCGCATTGGGCTGATCGACCTGCGTAAAATCAACAAGAGAGCGCAAGAACTCCTTTCACAGGTAGGGCTCGATGTCAGCCCGCGCATGCTTGTAGAAAAGCTGACGCAAGGCGAAAAGCAGCTTGTGGAAATTGGTAAGGCGCTTTCGACAGACGCAAAGGTATTTATATTCGACGAGCCGACGACGTCCTTAACGCTGCGCGAAACGGAGAACCTGTTTGCGCTGATCAAAAAGCTGCAGGCGGAAGGCCACACAATCATTTATATTTCGCACATTCTAAACGACGTCAAGCAGCTGACGAACCGGGTCGCCATATTGCGCGACGGCCAGCTGGTTCATGAAAGCCCCACGGATAAAATCGCTGTGACCGAGATGATATACCACATGGTGGGCAGGGATATCGACCAGATTTATCCGCCCAAGACAAACACTCCTCAGGAAGAAGCGCTTTTAGAGGTAAAAGGCCTCACCAAGGCAGGCATTACGCAGAACATCAACTTTACGCTGCACAAAGGCGAGGTTCTTGGTTTCTTCGGCTTGATGGGATCAGGCAGAAGCGAGATGATCCGCATCGTTTACGGGCTTGACGAAATGGAGTCCGGCGAGATTCGCGTACATGGCAAGCTGATACAGAAGCCGACGCCGCAAAAGATGATCGGGAGCGGCGTGGCGTTTGTAACGGAAAACCGGCGCGAAGAGGGTCTTTTGATGGAGGATACCATCGTGGACAACCTTTCGCTTGTCGCGCTTCCGCTCTTTGCGAACAACTTCTTCCGCATTGTCAACCGCAAAGCGGCGGTGAAGGAAGCGGCAAAGATTACGGATTCGCTGTCCATCAAGTGTGGCTCTCTCTACAAAAGCATGGCGAAGAGCCTGTCGGGCGGCAACCAGCAAAAGGTGGTTATCGGCAAATGGATGCTTAACAAGCCCGACATATTCATATTGGATGAGCCCACGCGCGGTATCGATGTGGGCGCGAAGTACGAGGT
>JBMNOT010000007.1:0-28031 GCA_050943225.1 Christensenellales bacterium
AACTCGGCATCCAGCGCCGCGCGGTCCACATTGTCGTCGTTGGTGTCGGAAGCGGCCTGGACAGCAAGCTCGCGCATACGCTGCAGTATGGCGTGGGTCTCGGTCAGCGCACCTTCAGCCGTCTGCACGAGGGAGATCGCGTCGTTGCTGTTCTTGGCAGCCATGTTGAGACCGCGGATCTGGGCCCTCATCTTCTCGGATATCGCAAGGCCGGCAGCGTCGTCGCCCGCGCGGTTGATGCGATAGCCTGAGCTTAATTTCTCGGTCGACTTCGAAATGTTCGTGTTGTTGATAGAGTACTGGCGATGCGTATTCAACGCCATAATGTTGTTGTTAATTCTCATAACCTTTTTCCTCCATGAATTTTTTTTATCAGCATCCTTGCTTTTGCTGGCTTTTGCTGGCCCGCTATCCTTCCTTTGGCGCCTTAATCGGAAGGACATTGAACCTGTTCACCCTATATATCGGCAGTCAAAATCGGGACTTTAGCGAAAAAAATAAAAAAATGATTCACTTCGTGCAATTTGTTTATAAATAAGTCGGACTCTCTTTGAGATAATGGACTCTCTTTGAGATATATGCGCAATAATATCAAACAATTAATATATTGTAGGGATGTATTATGGCGAACGCGTTGACGAAACTGCCGTCTAAGATTAGAGATTCTTTCGCAAAAATGAGCAAGGGCCAAAAGATACGACTAATCGTGCTGGCCGTTATCGTCATCGTCATCATATCAACCGTTTCGGTATTTCTGAATCAAAAAAACTATACGGTACTGTATAGCGGCATGGACGCGTCGGAAGCCGGCGAGGTGCTGTCTGTCCTTAAAGAGATGGGCGTGGATGCCAAAGCGCAGGGCACGGGTACCATTCTGGTGGAGGAAAGCCGGGCGGACGCTGTCCGTATGGAGCTGGCAGCCCAGGGCTATCCCAGCACCGGCATCAGTTATGATATCTTCCAGAACGCTTCCGGCCTCGGCGTCACCGAGATGGAGAAGCAGACTTATTATAAATTCCAGCTGGAAGAGAATTTGCGCAGAACCATCAATAAGATGGAAAAGATTAAGGATTCGGTGGTGACGCTGGACCTCGGCGAAAACAGCTCATATGTGCTGTCGGAAAACAAGTCGCCGGCCACGGCTTCGGTGTTTGTGACGCTCAAGGACGAGAAGTCCAAGCTGGACAGCAGCGAGGTAAAAGCCATCGCCGAGCTGGTGGCGGGCAGCGTATCCGGCATGAGCCCGGACGACGTGCGCATCGTCGATTCCCAGGCGAACCTCTATAACGCGGGGGGCGATGAGGATGGGGTGACCACCGTCAATACGCAGATGGGGCTGCAGGCCAGCGTCCAGCAGCAGCTACAGGAACAGATCACCAATCTGCTGGCCCCGGTGTTTGGCGAGGATAACGTGCTCGCCCAGGTGAACGTGAAGCTCAACTTCGACGACACCGTCACGGAGACGGTGGAGTTTGAGCCGCCGGCCGACGGGACTGAAGGATTGGCAGTAAGCATGAAGGAGCTGGTGGAGGCCATCAGCAGCGACCAGCAGGGCTCTGTGGCGGGCATCGACGCGAACGGCGCGGCGTCGGAATACCTTTCGGCTCTGGAAGGCGACGACGGCGCCACTTACTATAATATATCGCGCGAGGCCAACTACGAGCTGAACCAAACCAAGAAGCAGATCAAAGAGGCCAAGGGCAAAATCGAGGATCTTTCGGTGTCCGTGGCGCTCAACGCCAACAGCGAAGCGGCCGACTATGCCGAGGAAGCCCGGCAGCTGGTGGCCGGAGCCATCGGCGTGGATGAAGAGCGCGTGACTGTGCAAGTACTGCCATTCCGGGAGAAGACCGAGAGCAGCGAAGTGGCCGAAGCGATGGAGACGCAGCAGGAGATGCTTAGCAGCATGGAGAGAGCTGCCACGATGCGCCTTGTCATCATCGCGGCGACGGCGCTGGTGGTGCTGATCATACTGTTTATGATGGTGCGCATGTTCGTGAAGAAGCCGGAGACTGTCCCCAGTATGGAATATGTGGCGGACGAGGTCATTATACCGGGCGCGCCGGTGCAGGAGGAGGAACTGACTCTTGATGACCTGGAAGCCGAGGACAGCAAGATGGCCATATTGGAGGATTACATCAACAAGAACCCTGAGTCAGTGGCAAACCTGCTGAGAAACTGGCTTAACGAAGAATAGCGGAGAGGGTACTTATGGCACGCGAGAAGATGTCGACAAAAGAAAAAGCAGCCGTTCTGATGATCACGATAGGCAAAGAACGGGCCGCCAAAATATACAAGTATTTGTCGGAAGAGGAGATCGAGCAGCTGACGTTCGCCATCACCACGATGCGGCGCGTGGAGCCGGAGATCAAGGAATCCGTGGTGGACGAGTTTTTCCAGATGTGCATCGCCCGTAAATACATCTCGGAAGGCGGCATTGACTACGCGCGCGAGATACTCTCCAAGGCGTTCGGCGAGGAAAAGACCAACGAACTGATCATGAAGCTGTCTTCCTCGCTGCGCGTCAAGCCTTTCGACTTTATCCGCAAGGCAGACTCCACGCAGGTGCTCAACTTTATTCAGAACGAGCATCCGCAGACCATTGCGCTGATACTCTCTTATCTGGAGCCGCGCTATTCCGCGCAGATACTTTCTAACCTGCCGCTGGAGAAGCAGCTCAGCGTCATCGCCCGCATTGCCAACATGGGCGTGACGTCGCCCGAGTATATCAAGGAGACGGAACGCATTCTCGAAAGGAAGCTCTCCACTTTGAGCTTCGGCGACAGGTCGGTGACGGGTGGTATCGACAGCGTGGTGAGCATACTTAACAGCGTGGACCGCGGCACCGAGCGCCATCTGCTGGAAGCGCTGGAGGAAACGGACGCGGAGCTGGTGGAAGAAATCCGCAAGCGCATGTTCGTATTCGAGGATATCGTGAAGCTGAGCAACCAGGCGATCCAGCGCGTGCTGAAGGAGATCGACAACCGCGACCTGGCCGTGGCGCTGAAGGGGTCTTCAGAGGAGGTGGCGGAGGTTATCTACAGGAATATTTCCAGTCGCCTGCAGGAGATGATCAAGGAAGATATCCAATACATGGGTCCGGTGCGCGTCAGAGACGTGGAAGAGGCCCAGCAGAAGATCGTCAACGTCATCCGGCAGCTGGACGACGCCGGAGAGATTATTGTATCGCGTGGTTCGGAGGACGAGATTATTGTTTAAGATCGACAAGTCGATGGTCGACAACATGAATCAGAACAGGTCGTTCATCGTGATCACGCACAAGGAGACGCACAGGGACACCGCGCCGGAGATATCCGCAGGCGGGCCGGAGCTGCTGGAAAAGGACGAGCAGCTGCCGCAGGCGCTGCGCGACAGGGCGCGCGAACTGATGCAGAGCGCGCAGAAGCGGGCACAGCAGACCATACAGGCTGCGACAGCCCGTGCGGAAGAGATTAAGGCACAGGCGAAAAAAGAAGGCTACGACGCCGGCATGAAGCTGGCGGATAGCAAGATTGCCGAGATGGAGGCAGCGCTCAGCGCGCAGACGCGAAAGCTCCTCGAAGAGGTAACGGCTTACCGGAACGAGCTTTATGACGCGCTGCAGGACAGCGTGCTGAACCTGGCGATGGACATAGCGGAAAAAATCCTCAACGTTGAGCTGCAGAGAGACGACAAGGTATACATGGAGATCGCCAAAAAGGCGGTGGCAGGGCTCAAGCAGGCGGACGATTTCACGCTGCGCGTGAGCCGCGGAGAGTTTGACAAATACTTCAGGGACGGCGGAGCCTGGCTGCGCGAGGCGACGGGCTGCGGGGAGTTTGAAGCGGTGTGCGACCCCAATTTGGAGCCGGGCAGTCTGGTTCTCGAATCTGACGAGGAGATTATAAACGCCAGCGTGGCTGTCCAGCTGGAGAAGACCCGCCAGTATCTTGAGGAGCAGGTGGAGTAGCATATGGCTGTTTTCGCCAATGCGGAGCGCTACCGTAAAGCGCTGAAGGACAAAGAGTTCTATGAATTCGGCGGCCGCATCAGCCAGGTGTACGGCCTGACGGTGGAGGCGGTGGGGTTGCCCTGCAAGATGGGCGACATCTGCCGCATCTATACGGACAGCAAAGATAATTACGTGCTGGCCGAAGTGGTGGGCTTCAAGGAGAAAAAAGTGCTGCTGATGCCCTTCGGCGACCTCGGCGGCGTGGGGCACAACAGCTTTGTGGTGTCGGACAACCGGTCGCTGAACGTGCCGGTGGACCGCGGGTTCTGCGGGCGTGTGCTGGACGGGCTGGGCAACCCGATGGACGGACTGGGCCCGGTGAAGCCGGAAGCTTACTATCCCATCATGAACAACCCGCCCAACCCGATGGAGCGCCGCCGCATCACCGAGCAGCTCACGCTGGGCGTCAAGGCTATTGATGCGATGCTGACGCTGGGCAAAGGCCAAAGGGTGGGCATATTTGCCGGCAGCGGCGTGGGCAAGAGCACATTGCTCGGCATGATCGCGCGAAACACCATGGCGGATATCAACGTGATCGTGCTGATTGGCGAGAGGGGCCGCGAGGTGAAGGACTTCCTCGAAAAGGACCTCCAGGAGGAAGGGCTCAAGCGCTCGGTGCTCATTGTGGCGACTTCGGACCAGCCGGCGCTAGTGCGCCTCAAGTCCGCGATGGTAGGCACCGCGATGGCGGAATACTTCCGCGACCAGGGCATGAACGTGATGCTGATGATGGACTCGCTGACGCGATTTGCGATGGCGCAGCGCGAGATCGGCATGGCAGTGGGCGAACCGCCGGTGTCCAGAGGCTTTCCGCCTTCGGTGTACGCGATACTGCCCAAGCTGCTGGAGCGTGCGGGCATGTGCAGCAAAGGCTCCATCACCGGCCTGTACACAGTGCTGGTGGAAGGCGACGACATGGACGAGCCCATCGCGGATACGGTGCGCGGCATACTGGACGGGCATATTGTGCTTTCGCGCAAGCTGGCGAACAGCAACCACTACCCGGCCATCGACGTGCTGCAGAGCGTCAGCCGTCTGATGCCCGATGTGATGCCGGAGGAGTACCTGACCAAAGTCTCGTACATCCGGACAGTCATGTCCACCTACCGGGACGCGCAGGACCTGATCTCTATCGGGGCATACAAGGCGGGCACCAACAAGAATATCGACGAGGCCATAGAGCAGATTGACAGCATCAACGCGCTGCTTAAACAGCAGGTGGGCGAACGGTTTACGTTTGAAGAAACGATGGAGCTGGTCTCCCAAATCTATGACAGGCGAAGCGTATGAAAAAGTTTGTGTTTACATTGCAGGCATGGTATGACATGCAGCTGGGGCTGGAGAAACAGCACAAGCTGGAGCTTAAAAACATAGAGGCCGAACTGGCAAAAAAGCAGAACGAACTGCTCCGGCTGGAGAGAAGTTTTGATAAGGCCAACGGCGAATACTGCAGCGCCGTGTCCAAAGGCATAGGGGCGTCCCGCATGAAGGATTACGGGCAGTATTTCGACAGCTTAAAGGCGGCGATGGCGGTGGTACATATGGATATCAACCGCCTGGAGAAGGAGAAAGATCTGTGCCTACAGAAGCTGGTGAACACGCGCCGGGAGCTGAAGCTGCTGGACAAGCTGCGGGAATCGCAGTACGCCGAGTACATGGAGAACGTCAAAAAACAGCAGGACAAGTGTGTGGACGACCTGGTCTCGTACAGCGTGAACGCGTCATTGTGATGACGTTATAAAGATTAAGGAAAAGATATGCAGGCAGAGAAACAGAGGACACAACAGAATACCAATACAGCGGCAGCAAAGCCGGGTGCAGCGATAAAGCTGACTCAGGCGGGCAAGGCGGCATCGCCCCAGCCCCAAAAGTCAAAAAAGAAGATTTCTGCCGGTGCGGTGCTGGCGATATTTCTGCTTGTGGTCATCATCGCGGCGGGGGTACTGGTATACCTGAACGTGGGCGGTCTGCGGCAGAAGCTGGTGACTTTTTTGCAGGCAGGCCTGGCGGTGGAAGGAGAGACCGAGGCGATCACCGCAGCCGAACTGGAGCAAAAGCAGAAGGAGCTGGACGACAGAGCTGCGGAGCTGGATGCACAGGCGGACAGGCTGAGGAAAAAATCCAAAGAGCTCAGCGATAAGGAAAAAGAGCTGAAGGACTGGGATGCGGAGCTGAAGGACCGGGAAGAGGCGTTGGCCAGTGCGGAAACTAGCGTGCAGCAGGCGCAGGTGGCGCAAAACGACCTTGAGGCGACGGCCAAGATATTTGCGGCGATGGATTCCAAGGTTGCGGCCACGGCGATATCCGGCCTTGACTCTGTGGACGACATGGTGGCGCTGCTGCTCAAAATACCCAGCAATAAGGCGGCGGATATCGTGAGCAACATGGAGGCCAAGCTGGCGACAAAGGTTTTGTCAGAAATGATGAAATAGACCACTCAAAAGGAGAATCTCTACGGAAAGGAAGGGATGCGCTATTGAGAAACAGTAATGCGGCGGTAGGCATGGAAATGCCCGGGCATGCGGCGCCAGGCGTAAAAGGCGTCCGGACGGTTGGCGTGCTCAAGGGCGGCCGAAACGCAGCGCAGGCGGTGATCAGCGATTTCAAAAAGAAGCTGGACAGCCTGTCGGCAGCGGGACAGCCGGTTACGGCGCAGCCGGGCATGCTTCCGGACGGTATCGCCGTGGCCGCGGGCACCGCGGGGCAGGAGCCGCTGCAGATGGGGGTTGGCATTCTCGAAGGATTCGGATTGCCGGATGGTCAGACGGACATAAGCGCCGCTTCTGCAGATGCAGCCTCAGCAGCAACTATGAGTGAACAGGCGGCGAAGGCGGCAAGGCAGGCGCAGACGTCCGGACAATTTGCAAGGATGCTTGAACAAGAACAGCCGGGCACAACGGCAGCGGATATGCCGCAGCAGCTGGATGCCGGCGCTGGAGAGTATTCGGGCTCCCTCGAGAGTACCAGCAGGATCGCAGCGGACGCGAATGCGTCGATGAGCGGCGACGAAACGGCGATGCGGCAGCTGCAATCCAAGCTGGCAGCCGTGGCGCAGCCTGAGGCGCAGACCGGAGCGGAAACGGCTTCGGTGCATCCTGGGGCGCAGCCTGAAACGGCGGCCGCGGCGCAGACGCAGGTGCGGCCTGAGCCGCAGGCAGCTGCGGCACAGACTGAAGCATCGGCGGCCGCGATGCAACCGGAAGCGCAGGCGGCCACGACGCAGCCTGAAGCACCGGCAGCCGCTGCGCAACCGGAGGTACCGGCCGATACGGCACAGCCCGCGGCGCAGGCGGCAGCCGGCAGCGTAACAGCCGAAAGGCCGGCGGTTACAGAGCCGCAGGCGGCGGAAGACAGCATACAGAAGCAGCCCGCAGCTAAGACGACCCCGGCACCTACGGCGATGGTAAGCGCGGACAGAGCGGCAGCTCCGCAGACCGATGCGGCGGTCCAGGCCGAAGCCGCGGCGGATACGGGTTCGGCGCAGCCGGCAGAATCCGCTTTTGTGCGGGATAATGTCATCCGCATTGTGGACAGAGCGAGCGCCCATGCCCGGGAAGGCCGGTATGAGTTTGACGTGGAGTTAAAGCCCGAATTTCTGGGCAAGGTCAGCATCCGCCTGACGATGCAGGACGGAGAAATCCGGATGCAGATACGGGCGGAGGACCCGGCGGTCAGGGGGATGTTCTCCGACCAGGCCAATGCGCTGGTCAGCGCCATGAAGGAAAAGGGCATCGTCCTTTCCGGCGTGGACATAACGCAGCAGGACCCGATAATGGCCGGCCGTGAGGCGTTTTCCCAGTCCGGAAACGGCGGCAGCCAAAGACGGGAAAGCCAGACCGGCTGGATAACGGACCGATACGGCAGCGAGGCGTTTGAGACGTTGACGCCGGTCCCGGAGCTGCTGGGGGGCAGCTCGGTCGAGTATCTGGCATAGGGGGAAGGAGAGATTATGTCAAGCGTAACAGCGGCGAACCAAGCGTCCAATGTGCGGACGCTGGAGGAATTAAACAGAACAAGAAACACTGGCAAAAGCCTGGGGCAGGACGATTTCCTGAAAATACTGGTGGCGCAGATGGCCAACCAGGACCCGCTGGAACCCACAGGCAACGCCGAGTTCCTGGCGCAGATGGCGCAGTTTACCATGCTGGAACAGATCAAGGAGATGAGCCTAAGCTTTTCGACCAGCCAGGCTTACAGCATGGTGGGCAAGTACGTGTATGTGCAGGACGGCAATGATTTGATCTTCGGCAAGGTAGACGGCGTGGTCAGAGAGGGCAATGCCAACTACCTGCTGATTGGCGGCAACACGTATGACGCAAGCCAGGTGGTTGGCGTGATGGACAGCGATACGGTGGAGAGCGGGCTCAATGGCGACATTCTGGAGAGCGCCAGCCTGATCGGCCGTACGATAACCGCTTCGATACCCGACGAGGACGGTACAACGACCACGGTGACGGGTGTGGTGACCAGCATAATGGTACAGAATGGTACGATTTACGCAGTGGTGGGCGAGCAGAACATCCCTGTCTCCCACATCACGACAATATCCAATGAATAACAGGAGGAAGACTCAACTATGATGCGTTCATTATACTCCGGCGTGACCGGACTGAAGAATCATCAGACAAAGATGGATGTGATCGGCAACAATATCGCGAACGTCAACACGGCGGGATATAAGGCCAGCCGCGTGATATTCCAGGACATCTACAGCCAGACGGTGGCGCCCGCTTCGGCGGGCAACGGCACCACAGGCGGCACCAATCCGATGCAGGTCGGCCTGGGCGTGCAGCTAGCGACCATTGACGTGCTGAACACGCCGGCGTCGTCCCAGTATACCGGCAACCCGCTGGATCTCGCCATCGACGGCGACGGCTATTTCATCATCCGCAACGGCTCAGTGTACACTTATACCCGCGCAGGCAACTTCTACACGGATTCTTCGCACTACCTTGTTGACTCAAACGGCAATTATGTGATGGGTTACGAGACAAAAGAGGACGGCAGTCTTGTGTACAGGAGGCCTGCCACCGATCCGGTTACCGGGGATCCTGTGATCGATCCGGTTACCGGCGAGCCTATATTGGAAGAGTGCGATCCTACAGACGCGGGCGCGACTCTGCAGCTGACCAGGATCTATATCGATCCGCAATACTATGATGTTTCCATCAACGCCAACGGCCAGGTGGTCGGTCTGGACGAGGAGACCAGCCAGACCACGGTGATCGGGCAGATCGTGCTGGCGCAGTTCGCCAACCCCAACGGCCTTGAGAAGGTGGGCGAGAACGCGTATCAGACCACGGTCAACTCGGGCAACGCGACCATCACCACGCCGGGCGTAGGCGGCAGCGGCAAGCTGAATCCCGGGTCGCTGGAGATGTCCAACGTGGACCTGACCGCGCAGTTTGCGGATATGATCACCACGCAGAGAGGCTTCCAGGCCAATTCCCGCGTGATTACCACCACGGATGAGATGCTGGAAGAACTGGTTAACATGGTGAGATAGCGCGAGGCGACCCGCCGGCGTATCTGCCGGCGGGGTTCCTCAGGGAACCCGGCGCGCCATGCAAATAAGTAGGGAAGGATTGAGTTAAAGTGATCAGGGTACATCGCTTAAACAATGAAGAGTTTCTTATCAACTGCGATCTAATCGAGTTCGCGGAGGAGACGCCCAATACGGTGGTGTCCATGATGTCCGGCCGCAAAATGGTGGTGGCGGAATCGTGTGAGGAGCTGCAAAGGATGATCATTGAGTATAAAAGGAAGATATTCTGTCCGAACCTGGGAGAGGCTGAAAACAAATAGAGGTGTTAGCGTTGGAAAAATCAACGGTTATTGGCTTTGGAGCCGGAATTGCATGCATAGTCATATCGATTTTGTTACATGGTGACTTGGGCGCGTTTTTTGATCCGGCATCGATATTCATCGTGGTCGGCGGCACCATTGCATCCACTATCATATCTTATCCGGGCAAGATGCTGAAATCTTTAAAGAGCGTGTACTCCATGGCCTTTAAGCAAAAGCGCATCGACCTGAATGAAGACATTGAGCTTATTATCAAGATAGCCAATGTGGCGCGCCGTGAAGGCCTGCTGGCTCTGGAGGATGCTGTGAACGAAGTGGACAATTCTTTTCTGCAGAAAGGGATAATGCTCATTGTGGACGGCGCGGACGGCGAGCTCGTCAAGAACATACTGGAGACGGAGATAGCGTTTATCCAGGAGCGCCATACGCAGGGGCAGAACATCATCAACAGCATGGCAGCCTATGCGCCGGCGTACGGCATGATCGGAACGCTGATCGGCCTGATACTGATGCTGAAAAATCTTAACGATACGGCATCGCTGGGCCCCAGCATGGCGGTGGCCCTTGTTACCACGTTCTATGGCGTTATTCTTGCCAACCTGGTGTTCACGCCGATATCCAAAAAGCTTAAGGCGATGAGCGACGCCGAGGCGCTGCAGAAAGAACTGTATATGGAAGGGCTGCTCTCCATACAGGACGGCGAGAACCCGCGCATCATCAGGGATAAGCTGAGCGCGTTTATATCGCGTCAGGATATCAGGAAAGCGGAAGAGTTGATGCAGCAGCCCAACCCGGAAGTAAAGGAGATTACGCAAGATGGCAGGTAGAAGGAAGCCTGCGCCGCCCGAGGAAGAGGCGGGCGCGCCGGCGTGGATGAATACATACGGCGATATGGTAACGCTGCTGCTCACATTCTTTGTGCTGTTGTTTTCGATGTCAACAATTGATGCCAAGAAGTGGGAGGAAATCGTCCAGTCGTTTACAGGTGCGCCGTATGTGACTGTGCAGGCGCTGGATGCCGACGAGGTCATAGAAGAAGCGTTGAAGGGCAGCAACTGGGAACCTTCGATAGTTACGACGCCGCCAGAGCAGGAGATGGAACATGATACCAACCTGTCGGGCAACAGAAAACGGTTTGTGGAGCTGTATGAAAAAATCCAAAGATATATTAAAGACAATGGGCTTGAATCGGTATTGCAGGCGACAAAAGAGGACGATGATTCCATACTGATCCGCATGACGGACCGGGCGCTGTTTGACTCGGGAAAGGTGGATATTAAACCGAAGGCTTTGCCGATTCTGGACGATACATGTACTATACTCGATAGTTATCACGACTTGATCGAGACGGTGTGGATACAGGGGCATACCGATAACGTCCCAATCAATTCGGACAGATATAAGGATAATTCCGATTTGTCAGCTATGCGTGCGACAAGCGTGAGGAGATATATGCTGGGCATTATGGAGAAAATTGACCCGGCAAAACTGGTGGCCGAAGGGTTTGGGGAATACCGTCCGGTGGATACCAACGACACCGAGGAGGGTAGGGCAACCAACCGCCGTGTGGATTTCGTGATACAGGCTGAGGTGGAGGAATGAGATATGAAGAAGATAATCATCATCATTGTGGCGGCGCTGCTGGTGGCAGGAGGTGCGGTATACTTTCTGTTTTTAAAGCCGGCGCCCGAGCCGGAGATATCCTATTACTCGGCCGGAGATAGTTTTGTGACCAATGTCAAGGACAGCTTGCGGTTTCTGAAAACGACAGTGGTGCTGGAGATATCTGCGACGGATGCCGAGAAGGTGCAGGAGTACCTGAAGGAGAACAACCATGTGATCCGGGATATCATCGTGTTTACGCTGCGTCAGAAGACCGAAGAGGAGCTGCGCTCGATAGGCATAGAGGAGCAGTTGCGGGAAGAACTGCGGAAGAATATCTCCAAAAAGATGGGTATTGATTATCTGCAGAAAGTCTACTTCAACGATTTCGTAATCCAGTAGACTAAAGTGAGGAGTGGCGCGATTGTCCAATATATTATCGCAAAACGAAATAGATGAGCTGCTGAGCGTATTGACTTCCGGCGGGGACATCGCGGTGGAACCGGAACCGGAGGAGGACAAACAGGAAGTCCACGTTTACGACTTCCGCACCGCGAATAAGTTCTCCAAGGAACAGATCAGAACGCTGCACTTTATATATGACAACTACGCCAACCGCCTGTCCACATTCCTGTCGGGCATGCTGCGGGCGGTCTGTGAGGTGGAAGTGCTGTCCATCGAGGAGCAGACGTTCTCGGAGCTGAGCAATTCGATGTCGTCGCCGGTGGTGGCTTCCATCATCAATATGCCGCCGCTGCAGGGGTCGTCTCTGTTCCTGATATCGTCGGCGATAGCTTATGAGATCATCAGCCGGCTGCTGGGCGGCACGGGAGAAAAGCAGGCTGTCGATAAACCGTTCACCGAGATCGAGCTGTCGATCATGGAGCGCGTAATCAAAAGCATGCTGGGCATCATGAATGAGGCGTGGGAGAAGATCAACAAGGTCAACGCCCAGCTGGACAGGATTGAGACCAGCGCCCAGTATGTGCAGATCGTGTCCGCCAATGAGCCCATTGCCATCATTACGATGAAGGTCAGCATCGGCGAGACGGTGGACATCATCAACATCTGCCTGCCGCATGTGGCGCTGCAGCCCATTGCCAAACAGCTGGTCATGCAGTCCTGGTATAACCAGAACAGCGTCAGGTCGCGCTTGTCAGATCAGGACAGCCCGGGGCAGAGTTTGGCGGGCGTCTACGTGACGCTCAACGCGGTGTTTAACGAAACGCAGGCAACGTTGGATGAGATACTCAACACCGAGGTGGGAGATGTCATACAGATAAATCACAACATCAACATGCCGATTACCGTGAAGGTTGAGCACATTCCCAAACTCAAAGGGTTTGTCGGCATGTACGGCTCTCATTACGCCGTGAAGGTGACGGAAATACTCAAGGAGGATTTAGAAGATGTCACAGACAATCTTGGATGGGAATGATATAAAGCAACTGACCACAGCAGAAAAAGACGCGCTGGGGGAAATCGGCAATATATGTATGGGCACTTCCGCCACGGCCCTGTCCACAATGCTGGACAAGCGGGTTACCATCACCACGCCTATGGTGACGCTGATCAGCGGCAATGAATACCTGAATGAATTTGAGCGCCCGGTGGTGACCACTGAGGTGCAGTATATACAGGGTATCGATGGGAACACCGTTTTCCTGCTCAAAAAGGAAGACGCCCTTCAGATCACTTCGGTACTGCTGGGCGGCGACGACCAGGTGGAAGAGCTTTATATAAGCGCCATCAGCGAGGTCATGAACCAGATGGTAGGCGCTGCGTCGACGGCGCTTGCCGACCTCATACACACAAACGTCAACATCACGCCTCCGGTCACTCGGGAGATAAGCCCTGATGAGGATGAGGAACGCTCGCGTCACAGCAACGAGATATTTATCCGGATCAATTTCAAGCTGGAGATCGAAGGGTTTTTAACCAGCAGCATCATGCAGCTTTTGCCCTTTGATTTCGGCAAAAAGCTGGCCCAGTGGCTGATCACGGCGGGTGAGCTGCCAAAAGCGCCGGCGCAGAAGCAGCCGGAGAGCCCGGAAACTGAGCCTGCCGTGTCTGCAATGGGATATTCCTCGTCTGCGATGGAATATACCGCACCTCCTGCAATGGAGCATGCTGCGGCGCCTGCGATGGAACATACAGCGGCTCCGGTGACAGAATCGCCGGCAAAGCCGAACGATAAACAAAAGGTGGAGTTGAAAGCCGTGAAGTATCAGTCGTTCAGCGATCCTGATCCTGCCGAGTTTTCGATGACGCACACCGGGTATGACAAGAACAATATTGACCTTATCATCGATGTACCGCTGCAGGTTACGGTGCTGCTGGGTAAGAGCAAGAAAAGCATCAAGGAGATACTGGAGCTGGGGCAGGGGTCGATCATTGTACTGGACCGCCTGGCCGGCGAGATGGTGGACATACTGGTGAACGGTAAGATGTTCGCGCGCGGCGAAGTGGTGGTTATCGATGACAACTACGGCGTCCGCATCACCGAGCTGACCAACAACGAAAAAAGGCACTGAGCAGCTCATCTGAAGGCTGCACAGCGCCCGTTTTCCAGCAAGAAGACACCTCCCGTCCCGGACGGGAGGTGACGGGTCAATAAGGCTCCGGTAAGATGATGTCAAATATGCTTTAGACTATTCCTTTTTGCTGTTTTGCGAATTCGATCATCTTCTTGACCATCTGGCCGCCGATCGGGCCGCCCTGCTCGCCGTTTACGCGGCTGGGCAGGTCGCCCTTATATTCATCATTGTTTTCCTTGCAATACTGAACACGGCCCACTTCCGCCGCACATTCCAGCTTGAACTTCGTCCAGGGATGGTCCGGGCCATATTTCCTGTTCCGGGACGCCATACGCATTTACCTCCTTTCTGATGGCTGACTTTTGTGACATATAAACCTTGTCATTGATATTTTCTGCAGGGTGTTAAAAAATAAACTGACAATATCATTCAAGCCCGCCAAAAAAATGACGCATGCATGGCAAGCGCCTTTTTATTTACGGGGCGCTGTGTTATACTCATTTTTGAAATGTGATTTTATTAAGGAGTATCGATTAAATGATAGATTTTCGCTTTTTGTGTCCCACGGAGATAATATTCGGCAAAGAGGCTGAGCTTAAGGTTGGGGAGGAGACCAAAAAATATGCGAGCCGCGTGCTGCTGCACTATGGCGGCGGGCACATCAAAAAATCCGGGCTGTATGGACGGGTGACCGATTCGCTCAAAAAAGCGGGCGTCGATTACGTAGAGCTCTCCGGCGTGAAGCCCAATCCGCGGCTCTCGCTGGTGAGGGAGGGCATCCGGCTGTGCCGCGAGCACGGCTTGAATTTCATATTGGCGGTGGGCGGCGGCAGCGTGATCGACTCGGCCAAAGCGATCGCGCTGGGTGCTGTGGACAACGGCGACGTGTGGGACTTTTTTGAGGGGCTGCGTGAAGCGACCGCCGCGCTGCCGGTGGGCGTGGTGCTCACCATTCCCGCGGCGGGCAGCGAATCCAGCACCGGGTCCGTGATCACCAACGAGGAAACCGCCGATAAGCGCGCATATGACAGCGAGCTGCTGCGGCCCAAATTCGCGCTGATGAATCCGGAGCTGACGTATTCCCTGCCGCCGTATCAGACCGCCTGCGGCGCATCTGACATCATGGCGCATATCATGGAGCGCTATTTCACGCGGGTGAAGCATGTGGATTTAACCGACCGGCTGTGTGAAGCCACATTAAAGACCGTTATCCGCAATACGCCGGTCGTTCTGGAAACGCCGGAGGATTACGATGCGCGCGCCGAGATTATGTGGGCGGGCAGCGTTGCGCACAACGGCCTATTGGGCACTGGCCGCATCGGCGACTGGGCGTCTCACATGATTGAGCACGAGCTGTCGGCTATCAACGATGTGGCGCACGGCGCGGGCCTTGCCATCATATTCCCGGCGTGGATGCGGTACGTCTACAAACAGGACGTCAGCCGTTTCGCGCAGTTTGCCGCACGGGTGTGGAACATCGAGATGGATTTCTTCGACCCTGAAAGGACGGCGCTTGCCGGCATCAAAGCGATAAAATCGTTTTATAAGTCCATCGGCCTGCCAACCAGCCTTGGCGAGATCGGCATCACGCCGGCGCATTATGAGCGCATCGCGGCCAACTGCCGGCGCACCAGCGGTGATAAGGTAGGCAGCTTTATGCCGCTTGACAGCAACGATATCATCAATATATTAAGGCTCGCGCAATAAACCGCAGCAATAATGAGGAGTCCTTATAAGGGGCTCCTTTTTGGGCTGGGGAGGGGGCATCCCGCCTGGATGTTACAAAAGTGTTACAGCGCAATTGACAAGGCGCCATAAAAAGGGTATACTCGGCCTAACAAACGGGGAGATCAGGCATGTCCGATAAGCCGAAAAGACGACATCGCAACAGCGCATCGGAACCGGCGGGCAAACGCGCCCGCACACGCCGGGCGGATGTTGGCTTGCCAGAAAAGTCGCGCCGGGGTGCCGGGACACTGCTGCGCTCCGTGTCGGCGCAGATCAAAAAGGTTATGCGCGCATTGCGCCGCGTGCTTTTCCGTCTGATCCGCAAGGCCGTGCTGTTTTTAATGGCGAAGACCGGCGACGCGTCCGCAGTCAAGGCAGGCGCGAAAAAGCGCGCAACCCGCAGGCGTATCGTGGTATATACTGGTTCCTGCCTGATTGTAGCGGTTGCCGTATTGCTGGTGCTGTTTGTGCCGACCAAAGCGGCTGAGATTCCGGCGGTCAGGTCCGCTTCGCCGAATCTGCCGGAGGCGCCGGAGATGTGGCAGGCAGCGGCGGTCAACGCGATTCCCACAACGAATCCGGACATCGCGCCTGTGCCCACCACGCCGCCCGACAATGCATCGGCGCCAACGCTTAAGCCGACACCGACGCCTAAGCCGGACTCAACGCCTACGCCCAAGCCGACGCCAACGCCGAAACCCACGGCGACGCCGAAGCCCAAAGCCACGGCAACACCCAAGCCGACACCGACGCCCAAACCCAAACCGACATCCAAGCCTGTGGACATGGCCGCGCTGGTGAGCTTTTTCGTGGTGGCGGAAGGGCCTTATTACGATAAAGCGGGCTATTCCAGCAACCATTACGACTATACGCCCGAGGAATTCGATATTCTGGCCAAAATCATACAGCGGGAAGCGGGCGGGGAGTCTACAGCCGGTAAGATTGCGGTGGGCAACGTGGTGGTCAACCGCGTGCTCTGCGGCCGGTGGGGCAAAACGATTGATGCGGTGAAAAGTCAGTTTTCTTACAGCCCTGATACGGTGCCCAAACAAAGCGCGATCAATGCGGCGCGCGCCGTGCTGGACGACGAGGTGTGGAAGGTACCGCAGAACACTTATTTCTTCAAGACGACCGGCGACGACTGGAGAACTTACACGTTTTGGGGTCAGATCGGCAACCATTATTTCTACACGGCCAAATACAGCGGCCGGTATAACGGCGACAGCATACCGCCTGCGCTATATGAACGCGTTTACAAATATGCACAATACGGCTGCAAACCGGAGGAAAGGGTCAGGCGCATTCAGCTAATGCTCAAAGCGCTGGACTACAGCGTGAACACCGACAAGAAGTTTAACAAGACCACTCAGGCGGTGCTTATCAAGTTCCAGAAGGACGCGGGGCTGTCGGCAGACGGGGTGGCCGGCCCCAAGACGGTGGAAGCGCTGATTAAAAAATACGGCGTCGACAAATACATCAAGGATTTTGCCAGCTAGCTTTATGCCGCCGTTTCGGCGGTTTTTTTGTATTCTCTGTGAAAAAGTGAACAGCTTATGGCCTCCAGCGTGACAAAGTCACGGATGACCAGTCCTTAAAAGCTTATTCTTGTTTGGGAAAAGAGAGGTGGATTTGCATTATGGCGAAAAAAGTTGTCATTGTAGGCGGCGTGGCCGGCGGCGCGAGCTGCGCAGCGCGCTTAAGAAGGCTGGACGAAGCGGCGCAGATCGTCATGCTGGAGAAAGGGCCTTATATCTCGTTCGCGAACTGCGGGCTGCCCTACCATGTGGGCGGCGTGATTGAGCGGCGCGACAGGCTGCTGCTGCAGACGCCCGAGTCGTTCCGCGAGCGCTTCAACGTGGACGTTCGCGTCGACAGCGAGGTTATTTCCATCGACCGGAAGAACAAAACCGTTACGGTGCGCAATGGCGGCACTGAATACCAGGAAAGCTATGACGTGCTGGTGCTATCGCCCGGCTCGACGCCGGTGGTGCCCGACCTGCCGGGAGCGGGCAGCCCCCGCGTGATGACGCTGTGGAACATACCGGATATGGACCGGATTATCGCCGCGATTAAGGACGGCGGCGCGCGCACCGCTGTGGTGGCGGGCGGCGGGTTCATCGGCCTGGAGATGGTGGAAAACCTTAAGCACGCCGGCCTTTCGGTGACCCTGGTCGAGATGCTGGACCAGGTGATGCCGTCCCTTGACTTTGAAATGGCGCAGATACTCCACAAGCACCTCGTGGACAACGGCATAAAGCTGGCGCTGGGCGAGCGCGTGGAGCGGTTTGAGGAAACGGGCGGCGGCGTGACCGTTGTGACGGACAAACGCGCCGTAACGGCGGATATCGTAATACTGGCGGTGGGCGTGAAACCCAATTCGGAGCTGGCGAAGGCCTGCGGCCTTAAGATCGGCGCGCGCGGCGGCATCGTGGTGGACGAGTATCTCAAAACGTCGGACGAAAACATATACGCCGTGGGCGACGCTGTGGAGACGGAGAATTTCCTGACGCGTGAGCGCGCGGTTATCCCGCTGGCCGGGCCGGCCAACAAGATGGGCCGCATGGCGGCGGACAACATCTGCGGCCTGAACAGGCGGTATAAGGGTACGCAGGGCGCGTCGGTTGCAAAGGTGTTCGATATGACAGTCGCGTCCACCGGCCTGAACGAGCGCCAGCTTACCGCTGTGGGCAAAAAGCTGAACGTTGACTATAAGGTGACGGTGATCCACCCGCTTTCCAACGCGGGCTATTATCCCGGCGGTATGCCGATGAGCTTAAAGCTGCTGTTCGCGAAACAGGACGGCAAAGTGCTGGGCGTTCAGGCGGTGGGCTATAAGGGCGTGGAGAAACGCGTGGACGTGGTAGCCACGGCGATCAGGTTCGGCGCGACAGTGTACGACCTGGAAGAGCTGGAGCTGTGCTACGCGCCGCCCTATTCCTCCGCGAAGGACCCGGTCAACATAGCGGGCTTTGCGGCAGAGAACATACTCTCGGGGCTGGTGGATAACATCACCTTTGGCGAGCTCAAGGACCTGCCGGCGGATACGGTGTTGCTGGACGTGCGCACGCCCGCGGAAGTGGCGATGGGCGCAATCCCGGGCAGCATCAACATACCGGTGAACAGCCTGCGGAGCAGGTTGGGCGAGCTGGATAAAAACAAGGCTTACGTTGTCTACTGTGCGGTGGGCGTGCGGGCGCATGTCGCGGCCCGCATACTGCTGCAGAACGGGTTTGTCAGTGTGCGCAATTTGGCGGGCGGGTATACCACCTACCGCATAGCGAGCAGGGACTACTCGACCCCGCCGGAAGAAGCTGATAAGGAGGGTGAGCGAGGAGTGAACGAAGATAATAACGTTTCGACGAGCACTCACGAGGACGGCAGGATCATCGAAGTGAACGCCTGCGGCTTGCAGTGCCCCGGTCCGGTGATCAAGCTGTATGAGGCGATGGTCGCGGCGAAGCCGGGAGACGTGATCAACATCACTTCCACTGACCCGGGTTTTTTCACGGATGCGGCTGCGTGGTGCGCACGGACGAAAAATACTTATCTCAAAGGCGAGAAGCTGGACGACAGCTTTTCGGTGTGGATCAAAAAAGGATGCGAGGGCGAATCCGCCACGACGGGCGGGTGCCTGACGACCGGGGGCGACGATAAGTCGATCATCGTGTTCAGCGGCGATCTGGACAAAGCGCTGGCGGCCTTCATCATCGCCAACGGTGCAGCGGCCATGGGCCGGAAGGTGACCATGTTCTTTACGTTCTGGGGGCTCAACATACTGCGCCGCCGCAAAAAGGTAAGGGTACAAAAATCGTTTATTGAGAAGCTATTCGGTGCGATGATGCCGCGCGGCACGTCAACGCTGGTGCTCTCTAAGATGAACATGCTGGGCCTGGGCTCCAGAATGATGAAGGGCATCATGAAAAAGAAGAATGTGGCGAGCCTGGATGAGCTGATCGCGCAGGCAAAAAAAGCCGGCGTAAGGCTGGTGGCATGCACCATGTCGATGGACGTCATGGGCATCCGCGAAGAGGAGCTCATCGACGGCGTGGAGCTGGCGGGCGTAGCGTCCTTCCTGGGCGCGGCGGAACAGTCGGATACCAACCTGTTTATTTAATCGCGATAAGGCCTGCGCAGGAGATGCACAGGCCTATTTTTTATGATGAGACTATTCCAGATTCGTTAAACCGGCATTTGGCTGCGCAGCGCTGACCATATCGGGCTCCGTTGCGGCCTGAGCGGCGGCAGGCGCAGCAGGTGTTATCTCCGGTGCAGTGGCGGCCGGAGCGGATTCCGGCTGAGCGGCCGCAGACATAGCGGGAGGCGCAGCCTGTGCTGCTTCCGGTGCAGCAGCCGGCACGGCGGGAGCGGGTTTTGGCTGGGCGGCAGCGGCGGCTTGTGTGCCGGGGATTTGCGCTGCCTGTGCCTTCCGGTCTTTTTTGGGAATGAAGGCGAGTATGCCGCCGAGTAGGCCAATGGCGGTCAGCACTCCCATCGAGAAGTTAGCGATGAGCAGCGCTAGGGGGCTGATATAGATGCCGTAAGCCGCAAGCGGCTCGAAGCTGAACGACTGCATGATGACGGGAGCGAACAGCAGCCCGGTAACCCCGATGCAGGACAGCAGCAGAAACACGCCGCCCAGGCGCATCAGCCGCGGCATGATGCCGGCCCCGATAGCGCCCAGCACGCCCAGCAGGAAAACGGCGCCGATGAGGAGGTACTGGCTCTGCTCATCGTACGCGAACAGCGGGAAACCGTTGAATACCAGCTTGAGCGAAGCGAACACGCAGAACACGGCAAAACTCAGCATCATGGCGAGAATGCCCCATATGAAGCCCAGGACAATGGGCGATGTTCTTGGTTTCATAGACTTCCTCCATGATACAGTCATCTATGTCATACAGTCATCGTAACCCCTGGACAGGCTGCCGTCAAACGCAAAGTTTGTATAATTATGACATGTTTACAACCTTTTTAACAAAAGCCGTTGAAAAAAGAACAAATAAAAAATGGGCGGCATTTTCTAATACCGCCCGGGCTGATCATTTACAGGCCTTCCACAAAGCTTTTGATGCGCCTTAATGCTTCTTTCAGGTTATCCAGGGAGGAAGCGTACGAGCACCGGATAAAGTTCTCCAAACCGTTGCCGAACGCGGTTCCGGGTACGCAGGCGACCTTTTTCTCGTACAGCAGCCGCGTGCAGAACTCATCTGCTGTAAGACCAGTCTTGCTGATGTTGGGGAAGATGTAGAACGCTCCCAGCGGCTCAAAGCAGGTGAGCCCCATCTCGTTGAACCCGGCATACATCAGCCGGCGCCGGCGGTTGTATTCCGCCGTCATCTTCTTCACCTGCACAAAATCGTTGGCGCATTCGGACTTCAGCGCTTCAATGCCCGCTTCCTGGCTCATGGAAGCTGCGCATAGCATAGAGTACTGGTGGATTTTGACCATCGCGTCGAGCAGGGGCTTGGGGCCCGCAGCATACCCCAGACGGAAGCCTGTCATCGCGAAGGCCTTGGAGAAACCGTTGATCACGATGGTGCGCTCCGTCATGCCGGGCAGCGCCGCGATGGAGAAGTGCGGCGTCCCGTAAGTCAGCTCCGCATATATCTCGTCCGAGATCACCACGAGGTCGTGCTCGATGATGATATCCGCAATTTTTTCGTAATCCTCTTTTGTCATGATCGCGCCCGTGGGGTTGTTGGGAAACGCCACGACGATCGCTTTGGTTTTGGGCGTGAGAGTAGCAGTCAGCGCTTCCGGCGTGATGCGGAAGTTGTCGCATTCCTTAAGGTGCATCGGCACCGGAACGCCGCCCGCAAAGCTGACGCCCGGCATGTAGGCCACGTAGGAGGGCAGGGGGATTAGCACCTCGTCACCCGGGTCTATGATTGCGCGGAAGGCGAGGTCCAGCGCTTCGCTGGCGCCCACCGTTACGACAACCTGGCTCAGATCGTATTTGAGGCCAAACCGCATATCAAGATAGTGCAGTATCGCCTTCCTCAGCTCCGTGCTGCCGTGATTGGACGTATAATGCGTTTTGCCAACCTCCAGCGCATAGATCGCGCTTTCGCGGATGTTCCACGGCGTGTCGAAATCCGGCTCGCCCACACCCAGTGAGATGCAGTCCTTCATTTCGCTGGCAATATCGAAAAATTTACGGATGCCCGACGGGGGCACGTCCCTGACGCGGCTCGCCACCTTGCTTTCCATCGTCACGGCGAAATCACCAGCCTTTCCTCAGGTTCCTTGGCCATCAGGATGACGCCCTGCTCTTTATATTTGCGCATGATGAAATGCGTGACCGTGCTTGCGACGCCTTCCAGCACCGCCAGTTTTTCAAATACAAATTTTGATATCTGCTTCATGCTTTTCGCATGGATGACAACTGACAGGTCGTATGTGCCCGACATCAGATATACGGCCTTGACCTCGTCAAAACCGTATATGCGTTCGGCGAGATCATCGTAGCCCTGGCCTCTTTTGGGAACGACCTTCACCTCAATCAGCGCTTCCGCTTCTTCGGATGCAACTTTCTCCCGGTTGGTGATTGCGGCGTATTTGACGATAATCTTCTCCTGTTCCATGTGAGCAATAGCTTCCCGGACCCTGTCTGCCGAAACGCCGGTCATCAGCGCGATGTCTTCCACACTCAGCCGTGCGTCATTTTCCAGCAGATCCAGTATTTCGCCGTACAGCGCATTGTTGTCCATTGATAATTGCCTCCACATATAAAGGATTGTTTTTGTATTCTAACACCGTTTCCGCATATGCGTCAAACATTTCGAGGATTTGGCGGCGCTGCTTTTATACATATTGGCCAGATCATGACGGATACGATGCCGACTGTTCAGGAAACGCCCGGATGGAGCATTTGCCCTGTCAGCGCGGGAAAAACGGCTTTGCGCCTTGATGAAAATACTTTGTCGGGCTTGTACGAATATGGTATAATACCACAAATAAGTATGAAAGGAGCGGCATATGCAGGACAGCAGGATCTCCGATGCAGTTGTGCACAGGCTTCCAAGATACTATCGGTATCTGTCTGAATTGGATGCGGCGGGTGTCGAGCGGGTATCATCGTCCCGCATGAGCGAGGACATGAACCTTAACGCTTCTCAGATCCGGCGAGATCTGAACTGCTTTGGTGGCTTCGGACAGCAGGGCTATGGCTACCAGGTCAGCCGTTTGAAGCAGGAGATCATGAAGATACTGGGCATAGGAGCTTCGTATAAGGCGGTGATCGTGGGTGCGGGCAATATCGGGCAGGCGCTGCTCAGATACCGGCACTTTAGCGACGAAGGCTACCACATCGTGGCTATATTCGATAGCGATCCCGAGCTGGTCGGCCGCGAGGTGGGCAATCACCGGATCCGCGGGATGAGCGAGCTGCCGCAGTTCCTGAAGGAGAACAAGGTGGACATCGGCATCATTGCGGTTCCCAAGCGGTATGCGCAGCAAGTAGCGGACGACCTGGTGAGCATGGGCGTAACCGGGCTATGGAATTTCGCGCCGGTGGACGTAGAAGCAAGGCGCGGCATCAGCGTGGTCAACGTGCATCTGAGTGACAGCCTGTACATATTGTCGTACCGAATGAGAGAGAGCAGAGAACAATGAAAACAATTGAGGTGCGGTCGTCCGCGCACTGCGAGATGATTGATATCACGCGCGACGTGGCGCGGTGCGTGCGGGAAAGCGGCGTGACGGACGGCATGGTGTATGTATTCGTGCCGCATACCACTGCGGGCATTACCATTAATGAAAACGCGGATCCCGACGTTGTGCGCGATCTGCTTTTTGCGCTGGAGCGTGCGGTGCCCAACATCGGTTTTTACCATATCGAGGGCAACTCGGATGCCCACGCTAAAGCGACGATGACGGGCTTTTCCGTCAGCGTGATCGTGGAAGGCGGCAGCCTCGCGCTGGGCACGTGGCAGGGGATCTATTTCTGTGAATTTGACGGGCCGAGAAGACGGCGGGTACTGGTAAAGGTGCTGGCCGGCTGAGCCGGCGATGTTTTGCGCTTTGCGTCAGTGGGGCGCGGCTGCGGCCAGCGATTGAGATACGCAGTGTTTTATAATACGGGTTATTGGAATAGTATTGGGGGAGCTTGATATATGATGGTGCAATCTGTACGGATCAGGTTGATGAAAAGGCTGCTATTGGCGCTGGGCATATTGGTAGTGGCGCTGATTGTGGTGCTGATATTGATGCTGGCAATGGCAGACGGCGGCAACATCGAAGAGAAAAAGCTTGCCCTGAAGGAAAACGGTAGATATTTGGAGGGCATCAGGATCGGTACGGTGGATGTGTCGGGCATGACGTATGCCGAGGCTGCTGCCAACGAACAGATCAAAGCAGAGGCGCAGGCCGTGGTGGACGCTTTCACCTATACGGTCACCGTGAACGGCGAACCGTATGAATTCACCGCACCCGAACTGGGGCTTACATCCAACCGCGAGAAGGTGCTGGAAGAGGCGCTGTATTATGGCCAGGTGGGCGACGGCGCCACCAGGCGCGAGCAGCGCAGGCAGGCTGAAGAGACCGGCGTTGTGTTCGAGCTGGCAGTCTGGGCGGAAGAAGAAGCGGTGCTGGAGAAAATCAAAGAGCTCAAGCCTCGGATGGACAGGCTGCCGCAGGACGCGAAACTGGAGTTTTCTGACGACGGCAATGAGCGGTTTACCTATGTGCCCGAAGTGACGGGTGTAGATGTGGACGCGGTGCTGCTGGCCCGGCTGATAACCAGCCGCATCAACGGAGGCGACTACAGCGTGGTGGAAGCGCCGGCGATTATCACCAACCCCAGAATCGACGCGGCCACGCTGAAGGCCAATACGCAGCTGATCGGCACGTTTACATCGTCGTTTGGAGGCAGCAAGTCGCTGTATGCCCCCGACCGCGTGACCAATATCCGTATCATGGCGGACATTGTGAACGGCACTGTGATTGAGCCGGGCGAGATATGGTCCATCAACGAAGCGGCAGGGCCGCGCAACGAGGAAACAGCCAAGACGGTGGGCTGGGCTTACGCGCCGGGCATCAGCGACGGCAAGTATGCGATGGAAATCGGCGGCGGCGTATGCCAAGTGTCCAGCACCGTGTACAACGCGGCTGTGCGCGCCGAGCTGGAGATCGTGGAGAGAAGGCAGCACAGCTGGCCGTCCCACTATATCATGGAGGGGATGGACGCGACCATCAGCACGGGCGGCCCGGATCTCAAGATTTCCAACCCGCTTCCATACCCGGTTTACATCGCTGTCCATGTGGATGAGGAAGAAAAAACGGTCAGGGTGGATATTTACGGGCCGGAAACACGCGACTATACGGTGGAATTCACCCATGAAAAGGTGGCGTCGGAGAAAGCGCCCCCGCCAGTTTATCATTACAATGCCAAAACGCCCCCGGACGGCAATCCCATACCCGAGGGCCAGACGGTGGTATGGAGGGCGCCACACGACGGGCAGACCTGGAAAGTATACAAACAGTACATCCGGAACGGAAACGTTTTTAAAACGGAATTTTTCCATCAGGATGTGTATAGACCGATACAGGGCATTTACTATGTAAACGGGCCGGATCCGGAGTCGGTGCTGCCCACGATATCGCCTGAAGAAGATTCATGAGCTGATTGGTCGTTTACAAGACGGCCATAATATTATATGATAAAGTACTATGAAGAAAGTAAAAGAATGGTAAATAGTATGTCAGCAAAGCGATTTGGAGGAAACAGGCGATGACCGACCAAAGCAACAAGCAGGGGGGCAAGTTTTCGCTGACAGGCGGAAATAAAACCCTCAAAATATTTCTGATCGTATCGGCGGGCGTGCTGGTGACTGCGCTGGCCGTGGTTGCGGTACTGCTTTTGGGCGGCGGCCCCGTGGACGAGAATCGCATCGAGCGTGTTATGGAATACAACACCGTACTCAAGGGCGTATCGGTGGGCGGCGTGGACATCTCCGGCATGACTGCGGATGAAGCTTATGCCGCCACGGCGCACGTGGAGAAGGAAGCGCTCTCCCGGGCCACGATCACCCTTGATCTGGACGGCGAGATTTTGACCTATGACGCATCGGTTTTCGGCTTCGTAACGGATTACGAAGAGATGATGCGGCAGGCAATCGCTTACGGACATACCGGCAGCTTTGAGGACCGTAAGGCGGCTGCCGAAACGGCGCGCGAAGTGGGCGTTAATTTTGAAGTGGATGTCAAGGCGGACAAATCTAAGGTGCTTGCCGCCCTGAACACGATGAACGATACGTTAAACGCAGAGGCGCGGGATGCCTCGGTAGTGTTTATGCCCAACGGGTATTTCGCGGACGGGACGCCGTATGACCCGGACGCCTGGGACGAGGCCAAGCAGGGCCCGCCGCCGCTGGTAATGCTGCCCGAAAATGAGCGGCCCAACCCGCTGCGCTATCTGTTTTGGGACAACGACCATTACGTGAAAGACTATATTCCCAAAGACGCCTATATCGCCCGGTTCCTGTATATACCCGAGCAGAAGGGCTTTAAGACGGATTTGGGCAAGCTGGCAGACATGATTGTCAGCGCGGTGAACACCGACGATACTTCGGCGGTCGTTGTGCCCACCGAGGTGACTGAGCCGGCTGTGACGTTGGAGCAGGTAAAGGCGCAGACGCAGCTGATATCGTCCTGGACGTCCAGCTATTCCCGGCATTCCAGCTCCAACCGCGTGCACAACGTGAGCAAGCTCTCAGGTATCATCAACGGCCAGGTGCTGGAACCGGGCGTGGTATGGTCCATCAACGAGACGGCTGGCCCGCGCACTGTGGAGAGAGGCTGGAAGGCAGCCGCGGGCATCAAGAACGGCGCTTTTGTGCCCGATCCGGGCGGCGGCGTGTGCCAGATATCCAGCACGCTTTACAACGCGGCGCTGCGTTCCGGACTCAACATCGTGGAATCTAAGCACCACTCGATTATATCGGACTATATCCCGATCGGTCTGGATGCCACGATCAGCACCAACAGCCCGGACCTGAAGCTGAAGAACGAGAATTCGACGCCGATGTATATCGTGTCGTACATGAACCGGAGCGAGAAGAACGTTACGGTGGAGATATACGGGCCGCCGGTCGTGCACCCGGAGTACGGCGAGGTTATACTGCACTATACGTCGAAAAAGACCAGCACAGGTAAAGTGCCGGAGACGATAACTTATTATAACCAGACCAAAACTCCGGACGGCGATGCGATTCCGCCGGGCAAGGCCGTTACATATGTGCAGGCGCGCGCGTCCACAACGGCAACAGTCTACATCCATTACTATAAGCTGGACGGCACGTTGATTAAGACGGAAAAATTTTATACCCACAAGTATCCCGCCATTACGGGCAAGGTATATGTGAACGGGCCCGACCCGAGCACGATACCGACGCCGGCGCCCTCGCCCCCGCAGAACCCGCCGACGGAACCGACGCAACCGGCAAACCCGCCTGAGGGAGAGGTCGGGGGAGAGACCGGGGGAGAGACTGAGGGCTAACCCTTGGTATTGAGGAACCCATCACTGCCTGCAAAAGCGGCAGTGATTTTTTGTTAAACGGGTTCCGGTAAAAAAGCCGCATTTTTATCGGCATCTCAGGGATTATGTATGCCATGCGCGATTCCGGCATGCAGCCATTATACTGTATTTTCTGAAAAAAGCCTTGTTGACGGATGGTTTTTTTGGTGCTATCATAATTTTAATATATACTGCGAAAAGCAGTATATGTAAAATTCAAATGGTCGACCGAAGCCGAAGAACGATTTTCTAACCGCGCGTAGTGTTCGCAAGAGCCCTAGCCCGAGTTTGAAATATCATCTCGTCTTTTAAGACCCAAGGGAAACAAAAGGAGTAAAAATGTTTGAAGACAGAACACTAACGTGTGCGGATTGTGGTTCGGAGTTTATTTTTTCCGCTTCTGAGCAGCAGTTTTATCGGGAAAAGGGCTTTGAGAACGACCCGAAGCGTTGTCTGAGCTGCCGGCAGTTACGCAAGAATCATAAGAGAAACGACAACCGGCCCATGTACGACGCGGTATGTGCGGACTGCGGCATGCCCACCAAGGTTCCGTTCCAGCCTACGGGTGAGCGGCCGGTGTATTGCAGCGATTGCTTCCGTGCCAGAAGAGATCGCTACTGATCACAGCCCACAGACACCGCATGCGGCCATGCATGCGGTGTTTTTTTGTGGTCAGCGGTGTGTTTCTGTCATAGTAATATTATGAGCGCGTAAAACGCCGGGATTTAAGGATACGCTGATTTAATCGGGCAAAACAGGGCGAAACGTGGTAGAATAGAGAAAACGCATTGAGGCCACGCAAATGAAACAGCAAACCTTCACGGATATCGAATACTCAAATCGACGCAAGAAA
>JBMNOT010000147.1:0-5235 GCA_050943225.1 Christensenellales bacterium
GGCCACTGTGCAGGAACTTTACTCCACATGCGAAGCGCTGATCGCCCAGGCCACCGCGCTGCGCGCACAGGTGCCGGAAGATGAACACGGCGTCTTTGCTCCCGACAAGACGAAAGAACAAATTATGCTCAGCGTGCCGTCGTATTACAACCGAGCCGCCCAGCTTACGGGATACGACTGGCTTGCCGGCAACTTCGGCCCGGCGAAACCGGTGCTCTACTCCATCGGCCTGTCATATTCGCACATCACCGGCGTTTACTTCCCGTTCACCGGCGAGGCGAACGTCAACGTGGATGTGCCGATGCTGCATTTCGCGGCGTCCTGCAACCATGAAGCCGCCCACCAGCGCGGCTTCGCGCGCGAGGACGAGGCGAACTTTCTGGCCTATTATGTCTGCAGTTTCTCCGACGACCCGTCCGTACGCTATTCCGGCACTATGCTGGCGCTCGTCCACGCGATGAACCAGCTGTACAGCGCGGACAGCGACCTGTATTTTAAGCTGCGCCGCACCTACGTTTCCGGCATAGACCGCGACCTGGAGAACAATTCGCTCTACTGGCGCCGGTTTGAAAGCCCGGTCAGCGAAACCGCGCGGGAAGTCAACAACACGTTCCTAAAAGCCAACATGCAAAAGGACGGCGTCAAAAGCTACGGCCGCATGACAGACCTGCTGATAGGGCTCTGGCGTGCGGGCGGTATCACGGCGGCAGCACCCGCCACGCTCTCCCAGAATTAATCATCCCGGCGGCAGGAACTATAAAGGGAACCGTTCAGCGTACGGTTTTTTGTTTCATCTTCGTATTGCTGTTTGGATATAATAATGATTGATTTTTGGGAACATTTTGGTTCATGTAAGCGTCTAAATGCAAACCCTATTAAAGGATGTATGTAATGAATACGAGATTTCCACTGTTTATTGTGTTTTGTATAATATGCATGCTGCTGTGCTCTTGCATCGCTTCATCCGAGGGAGAATTACCTGATACAGGTGCTTCAGATACTGAAGTATCCGATTTGCATACTGAGAGCAGCCAAGTATTTGATATTAAACTTGATATCAACCGTGGCATTTTTGATCTTTCGTCTTGTTTGCCCGGATTTGCGTCAACCTTTGGGTGCAATTATTTTACCTATAAATTGAAGGACCTTCATCTGAGCCTTTTTGTGTATGACAAAAGAAAACCTATTGAAGATATTCAACCGGGTATAGACTCTTTTGATAGACGAACAGAATACGGAATCGATTACTATTTTAGAAGCGATACAATTTTCTGGGATGGTATCGATGAAGAAACAGGTGAAGAAACAGGCGGTGAAACGACCACGGCTTATGCGGTGTTTTATATAGATGATTACATCGTTACCCTCACCGGCAGCACCGAGAATGAAGATGTGTCAGCCGTTAAGCTGCAGCTTGCCCTGGATTTACTGAGCGACAAGCCGATGGACGGCCTTGAGCGGCTTGGCGGCGGCCTGTCTGCGAGGCTTTATAACGGCATTTTAGAATGTAACATTTCATTAATCCCAAAAGACAATGCCGAATATCAGCACATATTCAATGCTTCAGATGCTATTATCAAACAGGAAGGCAGCATCCGCTACCTCGCAAGTATCCCCGAGCGTTCCCTTGATGATCCAAATGCCCGTTTTGTCGTGTGCGACACTGATAAAGGCGCCTTGCTGGTTTCCTGCGGTGTGCCGTACTCTGAACGCAATAATGTTCTGGATGAAGCGTTGGACTTTGTTAATTTATCGCTTGCACAAAACATTGCCGAAGGGCTGGGCATTGTGATCACCAGTATCAGCAAATAGAGTTTGTGCAATGATGCTTAAGGGGGGCGACACAATGCGAAGCCAGACCGCTATACACCATAGCAATACCTCTTTCGCACCGCCTGTACCGACGGGAGCTCTGCAGACCAAAAAGGCCCGCTGATGCCGGCAGGACCGATTTCCCTGTAACCCGATGAAGCGCCCATCATACTTCGCTGCTTCCGGCGTACTCCTTTCGAAGCCGGTCGGTCTCCGAATTGCCCAGATATTCGTATAAGGTGCAGCGCCGGTCGATTAGCATGCCGGGCCAAATCTCAATGACGCGGCTTGTCACCGTCTGCGTGACCTGGTTGCCGTGCGAGGCAAACAGCATGGTACCCTTAAAATCCGCCATTCGTTTATCCTCCCTCCTGTTGTTTTCCATAGCAGGGCTTGTATAAGAGCACCACCAAAGCCCCGGTATACCCCATTCAGCGCAATAACCAGAGCCGTCCGTATCCCATACCTGCGCCGATACTCTATATCCGCTTGTCCATCAATCGGGAAGTATCTAATTCATTGGCTTAAAATGATTAGCAGCAATTTTATTACTTCATATAGTCCACAATTGTAAGCTCATATCAATGAAAATGGATGCGTGAAACTTCGGGGTATGGAGAACATAAATCCAAACGATTTAAATAATTTAAAGATTGGAGACAGAAAAATGGCTAAGAAGACTGATAAAGCAGATATCCCGACCAATATGGCGGGGAAACCTGCGGATAATGTGGACGTCCCCGCGATGATCGACCGCCTGGTGAAAAACGCAGGCGAAGCGCTGGAAGCCTATATGGAGATGGATCAGGCGCAGGTGGACGCGATGACGCACGCGATGACTTTAGCGGGCCTGGATGACCACATGCGGCTGGCACAGCTCGCGGTGGAAGAAACGGGCCGCGGCGTGCTGGAAGACAAGGTGATCAAGAACATCTTTGCGACGGAGTACATCTGGCACAGCATCAAGGACCAGAAGACGGTGGGCATAGTGGACGAAAGCGAGCTGGAAGGCTATGTGGAAGTGGCCGAGCCGGTGGGCATCATCGCGGGCGTAACGCCCGTCACCAACCCGACATCCACCACGATGTTCAAGGCGCTGATCGCAGCCAAGACGCGCAACCCCATCATATTCGCGTTCCACCCGTCGGCGCAGAAGTGTTCCGCAGAGGCGGCAAGAGTGCTGCGGGACGTGGCGATTGCACACGGCGGTCCCAAATACTGTGTGCAGTGGATTGAAACGCCCAGCGTTGCGGCCACCCATGCGCTGATGAACCACCCCAACGTATCGCTCATACTCGCGACGGGCGGCGCGGGCATGGTGAAGAGTGCATACAGCGCGGGCAAACCGGCTCTGGGCGTGGGCCCCGGCAACGTGCCGTGCTACATCCACAAGGACGTGGACATCGAGCGGGCCTGCACCGACCTCATCATATCCAAGACGTTTGACAACGGCATGATCTGCGCGTCTGAGCAGGCCGCCATCGTACACGAAGAGATCGCGCCCTCATTTGAGCGTGTGATGAAAAAACACGGCTGCGTGTTTCTGGAAGGCGAGGATGCCGACAAGCTGGCGAACTACGTCATCAACAGAGAAAAGCAGGCAGTAAACCCCAACGTCGTCGGCAAAACGGCGCGCTGGATTGCGGAGCAGGCGGGCCTCAGCGTGCCGGAGAACACCAAGATACTGATCGTGAAGCTGGAGCGGCCGGGCGCGGAATACCCGCTGTCCCTGGAGAAGCTCTCCCCCGTGCTGGCTTACTTCGTCGTAAAGGACGAGAAACAGGGTTTTGAATACGCCGCCAAAATGCTGGAGCTGGGAGGCCTGGGGCACAGCGCCGTCATCCACTCCAACGACGAAGACCTGTGCGTGGCGTTCGGGCAGGCGATGAAGGTGGGCCGCGTGATTGTGAACTCGCCCTCTTCTCAGGGCGCCATCGGCGACATCTACAACACCAACACCCCCTCCCTCACGCTGGGCTGCGGCAGCTTCGGCCGCAACTCCACGACGAGCAACATCTCGTCCGTCAACCTGATCAACAAAAAGCGCATCGCGCAGCGGAGAGTGAACATGCAGTGGTTTAAGATACCGCCGAAGATCTACTTTGAGCGGGGTTCGATACAGTATCTGGAGGCCATGCCGGACATCAGCCGCGCGTTCATCGTGACAGACCCGGTGATGGTGAAGCTGGGCTACGTGGACAAAGCGCTCTACTACCTGTGCAAGCGGGAGAAATATTGCCACAGCGAGATTTATGCCGACGTGGAGCCCGACCCGTCCGTAGACACCATCATGCGCGGCGTGGATGAGATGAACAAGTTTGAACCGGACGTGATCATCGCCCTCGGCGGCGGGTCCGCCATCGACGCGGCGAAGTGCATGTGGCTGTTCTACGAGCACCCGGCTACCGACTTCGACGCCCTGCGCCTAAAATTCATGGACATCCGCAAGCGGGCGTTCCATTACCCCAACCTCGGCAAAAAGGCCAAGCTGGTGGCTATACCCACCACGTCCGGCACGGGCAGCGAAGTGACGAGCTTTTCGGTCATCACCGACAAGCACAACAATATCAAGTACCCGCTGGCCGACTATGAGCTGACGCCCGACGTGGCCATCATCGACCCGCAGTTCACCGCCACCATGCCGCCTTCCATCGTGGCGGACACAGGCATGGACGTGCTGACCCACGCCATCGAAGCGTATGTCTCGGTGCTGGCGTCGGACTACACCAACGGCCTTGCCATCAAGGCGATTGAGCTGGTGTTCAAGTACCTGCGCCGCTCGTTCAGCGACCCGTCGGACGAACTGGCGCGCGAGAAGATGCACAACGCGTCGTGCATCGCGGGCATGGCGTTTACCAATGCGTTCCTCGGCATCAACCATTCGCTGGCGCACAAGCTGGGCGGTGAATTCCACATACCGCACGGGCGAGCCAACGCCGTGATGCTGCCGCACGTGATCGCGTACAACGCGCAGGAGCCTACCAAATTTGCCATATTCCCCAAGTACGGCAAGTTCGTGGCGGCCGAGCGTTATGCGCAAATTGCGCGGTATCTGGATTTCGGCGGGGCCACCGTGGAGGAGCAGGTGCAGGCGCTCATCCGCGAGGTGCGAAAGCTGAGGGCCGACCTCGGCATACCCAAGACCATCGCAGAGTGCGGCGTGGAAGAAGCGGACTTTATGCGGAAGCTGCCGAGGCTGGCTGAGGAAGCTTTCAACGACCAGTGCACCACGGCTAACCCGCGCTATCCGCTGATAACCGAGCTGATGGACATATACAAAAAGGCGTATTACGAGGATTAAGAGAGATAAGGTATCATAAATTGCGCAAATTCAGAAAAGCGTCAAGAAGAAAGGGACATGGACGCAGCCGCTTGGTAGAATAAAGTTATCATACCATTCACCAAGAAAGGGGCTGCGAACAT
>JBMNOT010000148.1:0-5117 GCA_050943225.1 Christensenellales bacterium
AGGCCCCAGGCATACGAAGCCTATCTACGAGGGGCTGGTGGAATCCGGCTTCAGCGAGAGCGCGATACAGGTGTTTAAGTCTTTGAACGAGGCGACGGAAGCGCTCTGGAAACTGGCCAAACCGGGGGATGTGGTCATATTTGAGAACGACCTTCCGGACAATTACAACGAATAACTTTGGGGGTTCAGCGCGATGAAAAAGAATTTAGCGGTTATTTTCGGCGGCCGGACGGTGGAGCACGACATTTCCATCATCACGGCCAACCAGCTGATGCACAGCGTCGATACCAGCAAATATAACGTTATTCCGATATACATCGACCGGGACGGCAAATGGTACACCGGCGAGAAGCTGATGGATGTGGGCTACTTCCAGAAGTTCGACCCAAAAGCAAAAGGTGTGAAGCGCGTGTTTTTGTCGTGTGCGGCGGACCCTGCGCTGTATGAATACGGTAAAAAGCAGCGTCCCATCTGCACCATCGATGTGGCGATACCCGCCATGCACGGCCTGCACGGCGAGGACGGCACGCTGCAGGGCGTGTTCGAGCTGTCCGACATACCGTATTCCAGCGCAGGCGTGGTAGGCTCCGCCGTCGGCATGGATAAGATCGTGATGAAGGCGGCGTTCAAGGGATTCGGGTTTCCGGTGCTGGATTCGGTGTTCTTCGAGCGCGATGAGTACTATTCCGACGGCGATGTGATACTGGACAGGGTGGAGCAGCAGCTCGGTTATCCGGTGGTTGTCAAGCCGGCGAACCTCGGCTCCAGCATCGGCATCAACATCGCCAAAGACCGCGACGCGCTCGTCTTCTCGCTGGACGTGGCGGCGAAATACGACCGGCGGCTGCTGGTGGAAAAGGCGGTCGTGTCCATCAAGGAGGTCAACTGTTCCGTGATGGGAACGCCCACGGACGCCCGGGTCAGCGCCATCGAAGAGCCGATATCTTCGGGCGCGCTGCTGGGCTTCGAGGACAAATACCTGCGCAGCGAGGGCGCGTCCAAGGGCATGAAATCTCTGAGCCGCAAGATACCGGCGGAGATCTCCGACGAGATGGCAGACAGGGTGCGGCAGCTTTCGCTGGACATCTTCAAAGCGCTGGATTTGAAAGGCGTGGTGCGTATCGACTACATCATCGACACCGCAGAGGATAAGCTGTACGTCAACGAGGTTAACACCATCCCTGGCTCGTTTGCGTTCTATCTGTGGGAGCCGATCGGCGTTTCGTTTACCGACCTGGTGGACTGCTTGGTGGCAATCGCCGAGAAGCAGATGCGTGAGAAAAAAGCGTCGGAATTCGCTTTTGATTCCACCGTTCTGCAGAAAGTGGCATCCGGCTTGAAAATCGGAATAAAAATCAGCAAATAGCTATTTTCAGTTGATTATACCATTTTTATATCGTATAATTTATACAAAATAAAAAGGGTGGTGTGAATAGCATGAGTGATCAGAAGAATTCCCTCGGTATGGATGAAAAGACGGCCAGTTGGTTCGCGTATATCCTTTCCATTATAAGCGCCATCATTCTGCTTGCCACGGAGAAGGATAATAAAACCGTACGCCTTCATGCGTGGCAATCCCTGTTCCTTGGATGCGCTGCTATCGTCATAGGGATAGTGCTTGTCATTCTGAGCGGTGCTTTCGTCTTGGTTGCTTGGGGCCTGGTTATCCTATTCTCAATCATCAGCTGGCTGATCTGGATTGCTTTTATTGTTATTACCGTGATCTGCATCATCAAAGCTGTCCAGGGCGATATCTTCAAGATTCCTGTTATCTACGGCTGGGCTGAGAAGATGAAATAATACACTGTTTTATGTAACCAAAGGGGCTGTCGGAGAATCCGAAGCCCCTTTTCGTGTCGTCTCAATTAAATATCATCCAGCGTGTTACCGTAGGCCGGCGCCCGGCAGGCGGCGCAGCACCGCAGCGCCGATCAGCGCGGCCAGCACAAACTTGACGCTGTCCATCAGTAAAAATATTCCCATACTGACCGCGAGGACAGGCAGCGCGGTGGATTGGCCCAGGTAGAGCGTATATATCAGGTACATATAGATAACGGCGATCACGTACATTGCAAGCAGCGAAGACACTGCGCCCAGCGCGGCTTTGAGCGCTGCAAGCACCCTGTCGCGCCGCCCCTCGGCCTTCAGCGACGCGATCACCTGTCTGCGCGCGAGCAGGCTGGTAAAAAAGGCGCATACCGCAAAGCCGATGATAAAGCCGAAAGAGGGCTCCAGCACATAGGAGAGCCCGCCGCCGTTCATGAACACCGGCAGGCCGATAAGCCCCAGCGCCATATACACGAGCTGAGATATCAGCGCGAAGCGCGGCTCCAGCATGAGGCCGGTCAGAAACACGAAAAAGGTCTGGAACGTGAACATCAGCGGTGTTCCGGGTATAGGTATCTTGGGAAGGAATACGCTGGCAGCTGTCAGCGCGGCAAACAGCGCACAGAGCAAAAGGTTTTTCAATCTCACCGCATTTTCTCCATAATCGTAAACCAAATTTCATAAAACAGTTTACAAAAGTGAATAGTTTCTGTCAAGTTCATGTTTATCGAAAAACAACTAGGCAAATACTGCAAATTCATGTATAATTGCAAGGAGTTTTGGCTTGGCTGATACGGTAGGGGAGGTCATCAATGCCCGAGGAAGAAGCGCTGCTGATAAAGCGTGCGCAAAGCAGCGATGCGGCAGCGCTGGAAGCGCTGCTCAAGCTGTATGAAAAAAGGGTATATAACATCGCATACCGGTATATGAACAATGAGGCGGATGCTTATGACATGGCGCAGGAGGCGCTGATTAAAGTTTACCGCGGAATCCGCTCATTTAAAGGCCAGTCGGCATTTTCCTCCTGGGTTTATAGGCTTACCGTCAATACCTGTCTGGACGGCCTGCGCAAGCGCCGCAAGGTGCCGCTGTCTCTGGATCATGTGCTGGAAAACGGCGCGTCTTTCGAAGCGGACGCGGGCGACTCTCCCGAACAGTGCGCGCTGTCCCTGGAAAGTGCCGGGCATATCCAGCGCGCTATCAACTCGCTTTCCGACGACCACAGGCAGGTGGTTATACTGCGGGACATAATCGGCCTCACTTACGAGGAAATCGCCTATTCGCTGGACATTTCCATTGGTACTGTCAAATCGCGTTTAAACCGCGGCCGTCAAAGGCTGAGGGAAATGCTCATCCGGAACTGACCTGATGGAACATTATTCATAGTCCGCGCGTCTTAATTGTGCACGTGTAAACAAGGCGCTCCTTCGAGTATTATTTTCTGGAGGTAAAAAATGAAAAGGCTATTATTGGTGGTGCTGGCTGTTTCCTTATTGCTAATGTTGGTGGCGGGATGCGCGGCAGCCCCTAAAACGCAGGACAACTCCAGCATTGATTACTACGGCGAGGGGTCAGTGGCCGGAGCGCCGGCCGAAGTACAACCCGAAGCCCCGGCTGCGGATGAAGCGCCCGCTCCGGCAGAGCATGCAGAATACGAGAGCGCCGGTTCCAGCTTCAACTTCGATAATTCCATCATGCAGCCCGGCGTTAACCGTAAGATCATCTATGAGGGCGAGATTGAAGCGCGGACGAAGCGCTTTGATGAAGACCTGAGCACCATTCTGACAAAACTTAAAGTATACGGCGGCTATCAGCAGAAAGCCTCGGTCAGCGGCACGAAGCCTGAAAAATGGCAGGATATCGGGCGCAGCGCGATACTGGTGCTGCGCGTGCCCAGCAAGCATTTCGACGACTTCATGAATGTGCTGAAAGGGCTGGGGGAAACGGTATCGACAAGCGTCAACGGTCGGGATGTTTCGGAAGAATACTTTGATACGCAGTCCAGGCTGAAAACGCTGCGCACCCAGAAGGCGCGGCTGGAAGCGCTGCTGGAGAAAGCGGCCACGCTGGAGGATATCATCGAGATCGAGAACGCGATCGAGAATACCACCGCCCGTATTGAGGACCTGGAGATACAGCTGCGCAACTACGACAGTTTGATTGACTTCTCGATTGTGACGGTGTATCTCACTGAGGTGAACGACCTCCAGACGGTGAAGCCTGCCGACAAGTCGCTGGGAGAGCGGATATCCACCGCGTTCTATGATGTGCTCAACGTATTGGCCAGGTTCGGCGAAGGCCTGCTGATATTCCTTGTCGGAGGTTCGCCCATACTGGTGCCGCTGGCCATCGTCGGCGTCATACTGATCCTTGTATTCCGGTCGCGCAAAAAGAAAAGAGCAGCGGCTCAGAACAACCAGCCGCCAACCGGTCAGAACAACCAGCCCCCAACCACATAAGGAGGAGTGTTCAGCCATGAAATACAAAAAGCTTATAGTAATAGTGGCCGTCATTCTGGCGGCGGCGCTGACGGCGGGCTGTACGCTGCCGGCCTCGGCACAAAACAGTACCGCGGCACCCACAGCCGCACCGACTGAGGCGGCGCAAGAGACAGTTGCTCCAGCCGTATCGGCAAGCGAAAAGATCGTGGTGCAGCTGGAAGAAGCGCAGGATAAAAACAGCGTGTCGGTGAACGCCACCGGCAAGGTAAAGGCGACGCCGGACGTGGCGTATACCACGGTGGGCGTGGTCACGCAGAAGAGAAAGATGCAGGACGCGCAAGCTGCCAACCGCGAGCTGATGAACGCGGTGGTGAAGGCGCTGAAAGCCGCGGGCCTGACGGACGACGACATCCGCACGGTCAGTTACTCCGTATATCCGGTGTACGATTATACCGACGGTGCGAAGATAACGGGGTTCGAGGTCAACAACTCTGTGGAGCTGACCATCCGAGACATCGAAAAGGTGGGCGCGGTGCTGGACGCGGCGGCGGCCGCAGGGGCCAATACGTCTTATTCGGTGCGATTCGACCTGCTGGATAAAGACCCCGCGTACAATAAGGCGCTGACCGCGGCAATGGAAGCGGCACGTTCCAAGGCGGATACGCTCGCGGCGGCGGGAAAATTCACAATCAAGGGCGTGATGAGCGTGTCGGAGGGCTACAGCAGCACGCCTGTGTATTATGAATACCGGGAGGCGGAGGCCATGGCTGACGCAGTCAAAGAGCCCACCTACATCAGCGCCGGCGACATGGACATTACGGCTTCCATCAGCGTTGTATTTGAGATCCA
>JBMNOT010000149.1:0-5115 GCA_050943225.1 Christensenellales bacterium
GGTGAAAGGCTTGATAAGCCAGTTGGTCGCCCAGGTTACAAACAAACCTTTCGGGTTTCTGCCGACGTTTTTGATGCTGGTGAAATCAACCTTCATCATCATGGGATAAATCATCAGCCAAATCAATACGGCGATGGGGATGGACACCTGAGCATATTCAAACTGCCCTAAAAATGCGGGAACACCCGGCAGGAATTTTCCGATAAGGACGCCCGCCGACATACACAACAACACCCAGATCGTGAGGTATTTTTCAAAAAAACTAATGCCCTGCGCCTTTTCCTTTTTCATATCATGATCTCCCAATGTGATTTATTAAGTGCTCTCTGGCTTGTATCACTGATAATCGTCACACGTATCGCAGTAATCAGCCACTGTGTTGCAGATGCAGCTCTCCTTATCGGAAGTGATGGCATCGAGAAACTGTTTCGTACTGCTGATGGCTTCTTCGTCCAGCGAGTAATATGTCCATTTGCCTTCGCTGCGGCCTTTGACGATCCCGCTTTTACATAAGAGTTTCATGTGGTGAGAAAGCGTAGACTGGGATATATTAAACTTCTCCAAAATCTTGCAGGCGCAGAGTTCGCCGCAGGAAAGCATATCCACAATCATCGCTCTTTTTGGATCTCCTAACGCTTTGAACACATTGGCATATTGAATATAGATATTCATCGATATACCTCAAATCGAAAAATTTAGATATAAAATTATATTAATTTAAATCAGGAAATATGTCAAAATGGGAAGGCGTTTGATGTCGAATATTTTTTGCGCGGCGATGTCTGCGGCAGCAGGCGATGATGAAGGCGTTTTTGCCGCCGGGCAGGGGCTCGGAATCCACGTCTATGGCATCGTAACGAAAGCGCTGTGCCTTCGGCGTTGTATTTCTCCTGCGCGCGCACGCCCGGTAGCACCGCGCCGTTCCTGCCAATGAGCTTCCGCGCATCTTCGGGCGATATGCGCTGCACGGTCTGCGCCTTTGGTGGTTCTGCGATTTCGCGGGCAGGACAGGCGATGATTGCTCCAAACCTGTGCCTTTCCGGGGCAGCCCGCACGTGTTGACACCCGAAGGTTTTTCACCGGATTATTTGACTATATCGTACGGCCAGCTCTGGATGCCGCCGAGGTCGTATATTTTGGTGTAGCCGAGGCCGGCCAGCGACAGCGCTGCGAATGTCAGCTTTCTCATCGTTTTGTCTCCCTTTGCCTGGTGTTTTACTGATTATAGCCCAGTGGGATGCGCGCGGCCAGTGAGTTTGTCACAGAAGGCGCTGGAGAAAACAGCATCAGCCGTTGGTATTGGACACGCGGCGGGCCGAGCTGTATACTGTAACGGACAACAACTCAGCAGAAAGGGACAGTAATGTTACAGGACATACAACCCAAAGTATACGATAACGCGTTCAGGCAAAAGACGCCGGACGAAAACAGCCGCATCATGTTCATAAGGGACGGCGCTCTGCTATACCGGGAGAGCGAAAAAGGCATCAGCTTTCCGGCGTACGGCGAGATACAGCCGGCGGACGGGAAATACACGTATCTGTTTTCCATCGACGGCACGAAATACTTCCTCGCGGCGGCGGTGGAGCCGCAGTGCGGTTACGATTACCTCAAGCTGTACGAGTTCCGTCATAAAAAGCCCAAACACCGCGCGTTTGCGGCGGCCGCGGCTGGCCAGCTTTACCGCTGGTATACCTGCAACCGTTTTTGCGGGCGGTGCGGCAGGGAGATGCAGCCCGACACAAAGGAGCGCATGATGCGCTGCGCGCGCTGCGGCAACATGGTGTATCCCAAGATTTCGCCCGCGGTGATCGTGGGGGTGACCAACGGCGACAAGCTGCTGATGACAAAGTATGCGGGCGCCAAAAAATACGCGCTGATCGCCGGGTTTGCGGAGATCGGCGAGACCTTTGAGGAAACGGTTATGCGCGAGGTCATGGAAGAGGCGGGCCTGAAGGTGAAGAACATCAGGTATTACAAGAGCCAGCCCTGGCCGTTTTCCGACTCGCTGCTGATGGGGTTTTTCTGCGAGGTGGACGGCTCGGACGACATCGTGATGGACGCGGAGGAGCTGTCGGAAGCCGTCTGGGTGCGCCGCGAGGATATCGGCGTGGAGTGGGACGACGTGAGCCTGACCAACGAGATGATCGTGTATTTCCGGCGCGGCATGCAGGGGTTTTAGGCGCGGACAAAGCCGGTGAAATTGTGAGATGAGGATAATCGGAAGGAGCCAAGATTCATATCTGGTGCTGACAAAAGGAGTCGGTGCGAGCGGCGAGCCGATACCCAAAAGCTGACGCCGGAGCAGATGCGCGAAGCCCGCGCGTGACGATAAGCAGGACGCCCGGCGAGGTGAGCGAGGAGCTCTGGCTGCAGCTTTGGCTGAAATGGGAGGCATTCGAGCCGTACGAGGGGCAGCCCGGCGAACTGGAGGCTGCGCTGGCGAAGGCCAAAGATTGGGAGGAGTGGAAGCGGCAGCAGAGAGCCGGGGAACAGAACAAAACAAGACACAGGGCCGTAAGGCTCTTTTTTATTTAGGCCCGGGGCGGGGTTTGAGCGCGCGCTCAAATAGCTCTGACTTTTTCCACAAGGCGTACACCAGCACCGACAGCGCAAAGCCGATAAGCCAGCCGCCCAGTATGTCGCCCGCGTAGTGCACGCCGAGGTATACGCGGCTGAATCCTATCGCCACCGCCAGCACGGCGCAGGGGACGGACAGCGCCAGCCGCTTCTTACGGCTTTTGACGAACCGGAATATCATGATGATGAGCATGGTGTAGAGCGAGACGTTTATCATCGCGTGGCAGCTGGGAAAGCTGTAGCTGGTCTCCTGAATAAGCCGCAGTATGTCCGGCCGCTCCCGTGCAAACAGGTTTTGAGCACGATGTTAATGAGCGCCGACAGCGCCACGGCGGCGGAGACGGGCAGCGCGATGGTGCGGCGCGTTTTGGGGATGGCGATGAGCAACAGGCAGAACGCGATCACCGTCACGGTGCCGCTCAGGTGGGTGACGCGGCGGGTTTGTTTTCAGCCTTCCGGGTTTTGTTTTTGTCCGCCTGTTTCTCCATGACCGCCTGCGTTGATGATTGCGATATACCGTAATATTCCCAAAAAGGCGGTCGTTTTTTCATTTGGCTGTCGTTTGCCCGGCGGCGGGGCGGGATGGGGAAAGTTCGATGCAATTCCGTGGGCAAGCTGGGCTACAGATTGCTTCAAAAAACATTTGGTTTTTTGTCAAATAAAAAAGGGAGGGAACAATGCCCCTCCCCGGGATGTGTGGTTATTCGGAAACTTCCGCGGTGAGCTGGAAGCGGCCCACCATCTGTTTGAGGTGTTCGGCCTGGGCGGACAGCTGTTCGGACGAGGCGGCTGCCTCCTCGGCGGTGGCGGAGTTGTTCTGCACCACCTGCGAGAGCTGCTCGATGCCCTTGTTCACCTGGGCGACGCCGGATGCCTGTTCGTTGGAAGCAATCGCGATCTGCTCGGCCAGCGTTGCGGTCTGCTCGACGCTGCTGACGATGTCCGCCAGCGCGGCGGCTGTTTCGTGGGCGATCTTGGCGCCCGCGTCCGTTTTGGCGATAGAGCCCTCCACCAGTTCGGTGGTGTTCTTCGCGGCCTCGGCGCTGCGTGCGGCAAGCTTACGCACCTCGTCTGCCACGACGGCAAAGCCCTTGCCGTGTGCGCCCGCGTGAGCCGCCTCGACCGCGGCATTGAGCGCGAGTATGTTGGTCTGGAACGCGATGTCGTCGATCACTTTGATAATCTTGGAGATATTTGCGGAGGCAGCGTGTATCTCTTCCATGGCTTTCTGCAGCTGCTGCATCTTGCTGTTGCCGCCAGCCGCGTACGTGCTGGCCTGTTGCGACAGGTCCCGCGCGGTGTTGGCGCTTTGCGCGTTGGCGCTGGTCTGCGCCGATATCTGCGCCAGCGATGCGGTAAGCTGCTCCAGCGCGCCGGCCTGTTCCGCAGCGCCCTGGGAAATCGTCTGGCTGCCTGCCGAGAGCTGGGCCGTACCCATCGCGACTTCGCCCGCCGCGTTGTCGATCTCGGTAAACAGGTTGCGGAACGACGCCACCGTCTGGTTGAAAGACTCCTTGATCGCGGCGAAATCGCCGTTGAAGTCCGAGTCGATGCTGACGGTGAGGTTGCCCTTCGTGATCTCGCTCAGCACGTACGTGATCTCCTGGATATAGGACTGCAGCGTGGCTATTGTGGAGTTGAGTGCGTCCTTGATCAGGCTGAAATCGCCCTTGAAATCTCCGGTGACACTGGCTGACAGGTTGCCCATCGCCAATTCGCCCAGCACCTGCGTGGATTCGTGTATGGGCGCGATCATCGCGTCCAGCGTGGCATTGATGCCTTCCACGATGCGCCGGTATACGCCGTTGTGCCGTTCGGCGTCTGCGCGCACCGAAAGCTCGCCTTCCGTTGCCGCCGTGACCAGCGTGCCGGTGTCTTCCGCGAGGCTCTGCATCACCTGAACGATGGTATTGACAGCCTCGCGCATCTGGCCGATCTCGTCTTTGGTGATTTTGGCGTCCAGGTTGATGTCCATTTCGCCCTCAGCCAGGCGCTTCACGTCGCGCGTGAGCTGTTTGACCGGCTTGCTGATGCTGCGGGCGTTCAGTATGCCGAACGCCACCGACAGCACCACGAGGAGGCTGATGCCCGATATCGTGACGATAAGCACGGTGGAAGCCGTTTTCTTGTTGGCCGTGGCCGTGGCAGCGGCGCCGTCGGAAATCGCGAAGCGCAGCGTGCTTGCAGCCTTCTTGACTTCGGCCTGCGCGTTGTGCAGCGGGCCGTAGCCGTAGAGGTCGTCCGCGATGGCCTGGATGTTGCCTGCCTTCAGCAATTCCAGCGCGGCGTCCATCTGTTTTTTGTACTCCTCGAACACCGGAAGGAATTCGTTGTAGGCGGACATCTTATCCTTCGGGATCAGAAACTCTATTGTTCTGAGGTCGTTGTCGCAGCTCCTTATCTTGTTGCTGATTGTGCTGGCATACGCAACCATCATGGACTCTTTATTGTGCCCGATAGCCTGCCGCAGCGAGCTTAGCTGCTCCTCGAGGCTCAGCACCAGGTCGCTCGCGGTTCTGGTGGGGAGCAGCACTT
>JBMNOT010000150.1:0-5114 GCA_050943225.1 Christensenellales bacterium
TAAGGCCCGGTATATCGATAATAATGATACCTAAAAAACGAAGTGAGGGCTGCGCCGCATAAGCTGCCGTTTGCCGACTCCTGGACTCGCAGCGGTTTGGCAGCCCGGAATGCAGCGCATACCAATTTTGATTGCAATGGAAGGAGTATATTATGAAAACTACAAGCGAAGAGCTTTTGGAACAGATGGAGGATACGCAGCAAGGCCGGTACCTCACGTTTTTTCTGGGGGAAGAGGTTTACGGTATCGAGATCGGATACGTTACCGAGATCATCGGCATACAGCCCATCACCAAAGTGCCTGAGGTGAAGGACTATATTAAGGGAATCATCAACCTGCGCGGAAAAATCATTCCCGTAATCGACATGCGTTTGAAATTCCGCAAGGAGCCCATCGAGTATGACGACAGGACCTGCATCATCGTGATTGATGCGGATAACATGACGATGGGATTGATCGTCGATAAAGTTTCCGAGGTAATATCCATCGACGGCGAAAACATGGTGCCGCCTCCCAGCCACAAGACGGGCATCAGGAACAAATACCTGCAGGGCATCGGCAAGGTAGGCAGCGATGTGATACTGCTGCTGGACTGCAAGATGCTCTTTGATGAAGGCGAAGAGTAAAAGCCGTGCAATCGTGTTGACATTCATGCTCCGGTTTCAGCAGGACGGGGCAGCTAGGAGGATTTAATGAAGAAAAAACGGTCTTTATCCGTGGGTACAAAGCTGACAGCGCTGAGCCTGTCGCTGCTGCTCCTGATGATGGCGGGAGCATTCGCAGTGGTGATTATACTGACCACTCAGTTTAGCCGCGCCAACGCCAATGCGCAGATGGATGCATTGGCCAGGAGCAACGCCCAGGCAGTCGAACTGGAACTCACTTCTGCTTTCGAGACGGCGCGCATGCTGGCGCACAGTATGCAGGGGTATGAGGACATCGCAAAGGAAGACAGGCGGGACGTATTCAGCAATATTATGAAGAGCACACTGGAGCGTAACGACAAGCTGCTGGGCATCTGGAACTGCTGGGAGCAAAACGCGCTGGACGGGCTGGACCTGGTGTACAGGGGAGCGGAAGGGTCGGATGCTTCCGGCCGGTTCATACCTTACTGGGTCCGGTCGGGCGGACGGGTTTCCCTGACTGCGCTGAAAGATTATGACACGTCGGATTATTATCTGCTTGCGAAAAACACCGGCGCTGAAGCCATGCTGGAACCCTACGATTATGAAATTGACGGCAAAAAGGTGTTGCTGACGACCATATCTGTTCCCGTGAAGATCGCTTCCGGCCGCGTTGCGGGCGTGACGGGCGTAGACCTGGCCTTAAGCAACCTTCAGAACATGCATGTTAACATGGGCGATTTTAAAACCGGGACTGCGTTTCTGCTGACCAACGCCGGAAAAGTTGTGATGGGTCCGGACGCCAAATATCTGGGCAAGACCATCGCGGAACTGGGCGTGGACAATGCGGAACAGGCCATGGCTGCGATCAAAAACGGCCAGGAATTTAAATCCGTAGGGGACAAGTCGGTGGTGAACGGCGCCGAAGTCAACACCATCTATCTTCCGGTCAGGATGGGGGATACTGCTACACCCTGGTCGCTGTACATCTCTGTGGAGACCAGTGAAATTATGGCGGCATCCCGCCAGATGACGCTGACGCTGGTCATCATCTTTGCCGGAATTTTGGTGGTGTGCGCGCTGTCGCTTATTATCACCACGCGCGTAATTGTGACGAAGCCTCTGAAGAGGACCGCGGAATTCGCGAGAAAGCTGGCGGAAGGAGATCTGGACGCGCATGTGACCGTCAAGTCGATGGACGAGGTGGGCCAGTTGACCCGCGTACTGGACAACGATGTTCGTCAGGCGTTCAAAGAGGTTGTCAATGCGCGCGCAGTATCGGAAAAACAGGAGAAATATCAGAGGCAGCAGGTGGAGAAACTGCTGGTCAATCTGGAACGGATGGCGCGCGGCGAGCTGGTCTGCGATATGGAAGTGTCGGAGGCTGACCAGGACACGCAGGGAATTTATGAGCTGTTCAACCGCATCAGCGACAACCTGCACAAGAGCGTCAGCGCGATCAGGGCATATATTGAAGAGATAGACCAGGTGCTCGGTGCGGTGGCTGAGGGAGACCTGACCGTGGGCATCACAGCGGAGTATCTGGGCGATTTCTCCAGACTGAGGGATTCCATCAATACCATCATCGATTCTGTGGGCGAGGTCATATCGGAGATCAACACGGCTGCGGAGCAGGTGATGGCGAACTCGCGGCAGGTTTCGTCGGGCAACCAGGAGATATCGCAGGGCGCTACCGAACAAGCCAGCGCCATTGAAGAACTGCTCGCATCGGTATCGCAGATCGCCGAGCAGGTGCGGCAGAACGCTCTGGACGCCAACACCTCGGCCGATCTGGCGGAGAAAGCCATGAAAGCGGCAGACGAAGGCAACGAGCAGATGGCGGCCATGCTGAAGTCGATGGAGGAGATCAACGAATCGGCGGCCAACATCTCCAAGATTATCAAGGTGATCGACGACATCGCGTTCCAGACCAATATTCTGGCGCTGAACGCGGCCGTTGAAGCCGCGCGGGCTGGCGTGCACGGCAAGGGCTTTGCCGTGGTAGCCGAAGAGGTAAGGAATTTGGCGGCGCGCAGCGCGCAGGCTGCCAAAGAGACCACCGAGCTGATCGAGGGCTCTATCGAGAGTGTGAAAGCGGGCACAGCCATCGCCGAGACGACTGCCGCTACTTTGAGCGACATCGTATCCGGGTCGCATAAGTCGCAGGAACTGCTGCACGGCATTGCGGCTGCTTCCAACGAACAGGCTACCAGCATCGCGCATGTGAACCGGGGCATCGAGCAGCTGTCGCAGGTCGTTCAGACCAATTCCGCCACGGCGGAGCAGGGCGCGGCTGCCAGCGAAGAGCTGTCCGGCCAGGCTGAGATGCTCAAGCATCTGGTGGACCACTTTAAGCTCAGAGAGGACCAGCCGGACGCGGAGGACTGTTTGGACAAACCGGCGCCTGTTGCCGGTGAGCCGCTGCCGCTGCTGGAAGAGCCAGAGCATATAAAGGAGCAGGCAGAAGCGGCTGCAGTATTGGACGATAATGATTTCGGCAAATATTGAGGGTGCGGCGCGTACCGCCGATGACAACAAGGGGGCTGCGATGATACAACTGAGTGACAGCGATTTTACGCGCCTGACGGGCTTTCTGAAAGAGCGGTTCGGCATCAATCTCATCAAAAAGCGCACGCTGATCGAAAGCCGGCTGAACAATTATCTGGTGAGCAACGGTTTCGACAGCTACAAAACGTACTTGGACTATGCGCTGAGCGACAAGACGGGCGCCGAAGTCTCGCAGATGCTCAACTATCTGACGACCAACTATTCGTATTTTATGCGCGAATGGGAACACTTCAAGTTCCTCAAGGAACACGTTTTGCCCGAGATGGCCCAAATCATCAAAAACAACGATATGAGGACGTGGAGCGCCGGCTGCTCGACCGGCCAGGAGCCCTATACGCTGGCCATGGTTATCGGCGACTTTTTGTCGGAGAAAGGCCTGAAATGGGACGCAAAAGTGCTGGCGACGGATATCTCGATGAAGGCGCTGGACGCGGCCCGAAAGGGCGTCTATGATAACGATGCACTCAAAAACGTTCCGGCATACTGGAAGCTGCACTATTTCAGAAAGCTGCCGGATGGCAAGTGGGAGGTTACCGATGCTCTGAAGAAAGAGGTCATCATCAGGCGGCTTAATCTGATTGAGGGCGAGTTTCCTTTCAAAAAGCCGCTGCACATCATATTCTGCCGCAATGTGATGATCTATTTCAACGAGGAGACCAAGAAAAAGCTGGTTGAAAAATTCCACCGCGCGCTGATACCCGGGGGCTACCTGTTTATCGGGCAATCGGAGTCTATCGACCGGACAGATGGAAAGTTTAAGCTGATGATACCGTCTGTCTATAAAAAGGTGCAGTGATGAAGAAGGACAAAAGGATCCGTGTGTTGGTCGTGGACGACTCGCTGTTTATGCGGGAGTTTATCGCTTCCGAGCTGTCCAAAGATTCCGGTCTGGTGGTAGTGGGCAAAGCGGCTGATCCGTTTGAGGCGAGCGAAAAAATCATGGAACTTAATCCCGACGTGATGACGCTGGATATCCAGATGCCCCGCATGAACGGCATAGAGTTCCTGCGTAAGCTGATGCCTCAATATCCTTTGCCTGTGGTGGTCAGCGCCGTCAGCAGCAACGTTTTCGATGCGTTGAATGCAGGCGCGGTGGATTTTGTTACCAAGACGGCGCTGAAGACGGAAGGGGAGAAGCGGCAGTTCATCTCCGAGCTGGTCGTGAAGATCAAGATTGCCTCCATCGCTAAGGTGGGGCAGCACAAGAACGCGAGTGCGAAAAGTCAGGCAGCTCAAAAGGCATATGGCAGCAGGAGAAAAAACTGCCTGATCGCGATTGGCGCGTCCACCGGCGGCACGGAGGCGACGTCGCAGATACTTAAGGAACTGGGTAACGACCTGCCGGGTATTGTTATCGTACAGCATATGCCGCCCACATTCACCCGGCTCTATGCGGAGCGCCTGAATGAAACCTGCGCGATGGCGGTTAAAGAAGCCGCGGACGGGGATGAGATTTTGCCTGGACGCGCGCTGATTGCGCCGGGCGGGCTGCATATGACGGTAGCCCGGGGTAAGGGCGGTATAATCGTAGAATGCCGGCCGGGAGATAAGGTGAACGGGCATTGCCCATCGGTGGACGTGCTTTTCGAGTCGGTTGCCAGGCTGAAAAACGTGAATGCGCTGGGCATCATACTGACGGGCATGGGCAGCGACGGCGCAAAAGGCCTGCTGGCGATGCACAATGCGGGTGCGGAAACCATCGGTCAGGACCAGAAGACCAGCGTGGTTTATGGCATGCCGGCGGTGGCGGCCAAAATCGGCGCGGTGCAGGTTCAGCTGCCGCTGGGCGATATCGCGCGGCGCATCTATGACTGGGTGGACCGGGTATACCGTTAAAGAGGTAGCGTAAAAGACGCCAAAAATGTTCTGAAGCGCCCATTGAGGCGCTTTTTGTTTTGGAGAATCAGAGTGTCCAGACGGATT
>JBMNOT010000151.1:0-5083 GCA_050943225.1 Christensenellales bacterium
TTTCACATCTGACTTGCCATGCCGCCTACGCACCCTTTACGCCCAGTAATTCCGGACAACGCTCGCTCCCTACGTATTACCGCGGCTGCTGGCACGTAGTTAGCCGGAGCTTCCTCCTTGGGTACCGTCACATCCTTCGTCCCCAAGGACAGAGGTTTACAATCCGAAGACCTTCTTCCCTCACGCGGCGTTGCTGGGTCAGGCTTTCGCCCATTGCCCAATATTCCCCACTGCTGCCTCCCGTAGGAGTCTGGACCGTGTCTCAGTTCCAGTGTGGCCGATCACCCTCTCAGGTCGGCTACCCATCGTCGCCTTGGTGAGCCGTTACCTCACCAACTAGCTAATGGGACGCGAGCCCATCTTCGTGCGAGTTTCCTCTTTTACCTCATCCCCATGCGGGGTCGTGGTCTCATGCGGTATTAGCAGCCGTTTCCAGCTGTTATCCCCCTCACAAAGGCAGGTTGCTCACGCGTTACTCACCCGTCCGCTACTAAGGCTTCATCCGAAAACAAAGCCTCCGTACAACTTGCATGTGTTAAGCACGCCGCCAGCGTTCGTCCTGAGCCAGGATCAAACTCTTAGTTTAAAACTATTCCAGCGATTTCTCGCCTGTTTTACAAACTAATCGCAAGCTTACTCGCTTACAGTTTGTCCGGGCCCTTCTGCACAAACATTGCGTCTTGTATAGTGCTGTATGTTATTTTCAAGGTCCTTTTCCCTGTGCCGGGTTGGCCCGGCACGGAATTGTATATTAACAAATACACTCGTATTTGTCAATACCCGTTTTGCTCTGCCAGGGCTTAAAGCTCTCGCTTCAAAAAGCCCCGCGCTCGCCTCCTTTCCTTGAAGCGCGGAGTCGTATGTTACCATACGCCCTCCTGATTTGTCAACGGTGTTCGGCTTGTATTTCCTGGCAGTTCTGCGGCTCGTTCTTCCGCTTCTTCCCGCCAGCTTTTTCGCCTTTTTTATGCCTTTCAAGGTTCTCTTTCGCGCTCCCGTTTTCAGAGCGCTCAGATATAGTACCAAACTCTCATCGCTTTTGTCAACATAGATTCAACTAAAATTTCTCCAATTCGACAAAACCATTTCCGCTTCTTATTATATTCATTATAATATTAAGATGTTAATCTGCTCAAATTAATATTTTTGATTCCAGTTTTAATTTTTTTAATATTTGTATTGACAAATTTAATTTTACGAAGTATTAATATAACATAATAATAATTCGAGGTTGAATTATGAGAAGACAAATGCCAGCATCATGCCCGGTCTGCTCGGGGCCGTACGAGATCACCCGCTGCACCTGCACGCAGTGCGGCAGCGAGCTGTCTGGCCACTTCACCGGCTGCGATTTCTGCGGCCTCACCGACGAAGAAGCCCGCTTCGTGCTTACATTCTTAAAATGCCGCGGCAGCATCAAAGAGGTGGAGAAAGAGCTGGGCATCTCTTACCCCACCGTCAAGAGCCGCCTGGAAGCCGTCATCTCCCGGCTGGGGCTCACTGCCACGCCCTCTTCCGAGGAGCTGAAAGAACAGCGGCTTCAGACGCTGGACCGCTTAAGCCGTGGCGAGATCACGCCGGACCAGGCTGCCGAAATCCTGAAAAACCTGAATCTGTAATTTGAATGCGAGGTGCAAAAAAATGAACGAAGAAACCATCAAAGTGCTCCAAATGATCAAGGAAGGCAAAATCACTCCCGAAGAGGGCAAAAAGCTGCTGTCCGCCATGGGCATGGACAGCGAAGCCGACGCAAGAGCCCCGAAAAAGGCCAAACACACCATGCTGCGCGTGCGCGTCGACGTGACCGACCCGGAAAAGAAGGATCAGGCCAAGGTCAACATCAACGTACCGCTGGCTTTAGCCAAAAAGGCCGCGGGCCTTATCGCGCTGATTCCCAACGACGCCAAGGCGGAGCTGGCCGCTAAGGGGATCGACCTGTCCTCCATCGACATCGCGGAGCTCATCGGCATGTTCGAAGACGGCCTCATCACCGAGGAGTTGGTCAACGTGCAGGCGTGCGACGACGAGAAAGGCGCCCGGGTGCGGATCTATGTCGACTGATTCCCCATCCGGCAGCCGGCGGCTTCCCCGCAACTATTTTATACTTGTCTACGGCCGCGTCGTGTTTGTTCCTCTCGTGATATTCCTGCCGCTGCGGTGCTTTGCCGAAATCATCGAGGGTCTAGAAGACCTGCTCTGCCTGTTCAAACGCACGAAGGCCGGCCGATTCATGGCTACGCTGGAGAGCATCCATGCGCAGATACGCGCTTTCGGCCCGCTGGACCTGGCGGATGTAAACGTCTCCTCCCGCGGAAAGCGCGTGCGCATCCGCCTGCTCGTGAGGTGAAGTATCATGGAATTTCTGCTGAGATTCGCTGTCAAAGTCGCGCTCTATTTTCTCCTGCTGCTCGTCGTTCTGGTTTTGGGGCTGCTGGACGCCCCGGCGTTCACGCTGTTCTGGGCCGCGCTGGCGCTGGCCGCGGTCAACACGCTGCTGCGCCCGCTGCTGTTGCTCATCGCGCTGCCTTTCAATTTTATTATGCTGGGCATCGCAAGCGTTTTCGCCAACCTCCTGACGCTGGTCATCGCGTTTGCCATCGCGGGCGTCGCAGGCGCGTTCTGGCCAATGCTGCTCATCGCGCTCGCCGTCATGCTGGCCGACGACGCCGCCCGTATTGTCCGCAAAGCTATTTGCTCAAACAAAAAAGCAACCTGAAGTTTTCGTGAAATGCACAATAAATAATGAGTTGTGTTCTACCACAGATTAGTTTATTAAATGTATTTCTTCGTGGATGAGGCGGGCTCTGATTGACCCCAAGAAGCTGCGCTTTTCGGAGGCCCCCAGCCCGCCTTATCCACTCCTTACGGTTATATGCGGCGAGGTACGAGGAACCGAATATAACCGATTAAACTGGCGAAAAAAACGCAGGTTTTCCGCCAAATACACAAAGGGCGGGTATTTTCCCGCCCTTTGTGCTGTGTATCTTTTTGCGAAGTAAGAAGTTGTTTTCGGAAATCACATATTATTGATCCGCTCTTCCAGCGCCTTCAGCTGGTTTTGCAGCTCCGCGGGCATGCGGCCGTATTTGGCGTAGTGCTCCTTGATGGATGCCACCTCGGCCAGCCACTCTTCCTTGTCGAGCTTCAAGAGCTCGCGCATATCCTCGGCACTCACATCCAGGCCATTGAGGTCCAGCGCATCCTCGGTGGGCATATAGCCGATCGCGGTCTTGACGGCCTTGCCGGTGCCCTCGGTGCGCTTGAATATCCACTTTAAGACGCGGCTGTTCTCGCCGAAGCCGGGCCACAGCCAATTGCCTTCCTTGTCCTTGCGGAACCAGTTGACGTAAAAGATCTTCGGCAGCTTGTCTTCGCTCGTCATCTCGCCGATATCCAGCCAGTGCTGGAGGTAATCGCAGACATGGTAGCCCATAAACGGCAGCATCGCAAACGGGTCGCGGCGCACCTGGCCGATCTTGGACGAAATGGCCGCCGCAGTGATCTCGCTGCCCATGATGGAGCCGAGGAACACGCCATGCTTCCAGTCGAAGCTCTCGTGCACCAGCGGAATGGTGCTGGGCCGCCGCCCGCCGATCAGTATCGCGGAAATCGGCACTCCGTTGGGGTCCTCCCACTCAGGCGCAATCACCGGGCACTGCGATGCGGGCGCAGTGAAACGGGCGTTGGGATGCGCAGCCGGCGTCTCCGAATCCGGCGTCCAGTCATTGCCCCTCCAGTCGATGAGGTGCGCAGGCGTTTCCCTGCCAATGCCTTCCCACCACACGTCGCCGTCATCCGTCAGCGCCACGTTGGTGTAAATGGTGTTCCTGCCGATGCTGTGCATGGCGTTGGGGTTGGAATGCTCGGATGTGCCGGGCGCCACACCGAAGAATCCGGCCTCCGGATTGATGGCATACAGCCGGCCGTCCTTGCCGAACTTCATCCACGCGATGTCGTCGCCGATGGTTTCCACCTTCCAGCCCGGGATTGTGGGTATCAGCATGGCGAGATTGGTCTTGCCGCACGCGCTCGGGAACGCGCCGGTGATGTATTTAACCTTGCCCTCAGGGCTCGTGAGCTTGAGTATCAGCATGTGCTCAGCCATCCAGCCCTCATCACGCGCCTGCACAGATGCGATGCGCAGCGCAAAGCACTTCTTGCCCAGCAGCGCGTTGCCGCCGTAGCCCGAGCCGTAAGACCAGATTTCGCGCGTCTCGGGGAAATGGCTGATGTATTTCTTCTCCATCGGCGCGCAGGGCCATTTCTCATCCTTCTGCCCCTTCTCCAGCGGCTTGCCTACGGAGTGCAGGCACGGCACAAACTCGCCGTCCTCGCCCAGCGCGTCCAGCACCGCCTTGCCTATGCGCGTCATGATGCGCATGTTGACCGCCACGTACGGGCTGTCGGTTATCTCCACGCCGATCTTGGATATCGGAGAACCGATGGGCCCCATCGAGAAGGGAATCACATACATCGTGCGACCCCGCATGCAGCCCCTGTAAAGCTCGGTCATCGTGGCCTTGAGCTCCTTGGGGTCAACCCAGTTGTTGGTCGGCCCGGCAGCTTCCTGCATCTCCGATGCGATAAACGTCCGGTCTTCCACGCGCGCCACGTCGGAAGGATCGCTGCGGAACAGATAGCAGCCCGGCAGTTTTTCCTGATTCAGCTTGAGGGCCAAACCGCTTGCCTCTATCTCGTCCAGCAGCCTTTGGTTCTCGGCCTCGCTGCCGTAGCACCAGTAAACGCTGTCCGGCTCGCAGAGTTTCGTAATTTCGTCAACCCATGCTAACAGTTTCTTGTTCGTTGTCATACCCTTTCCTTTCTTGAGCCTTTCAAACTCTTATTGCACTTATTTTAAGTGAATCCGGCAATCCGGATACATTTTACGCCTTAAAACCTTCCCCAGGTCACACAAAAAGCGGGGAAGCCCGCTCAAGTGCTGTGTATCCGTATGCAAAAAGCAAAATCCTTTTTGCCCGAGCCATGCTGCCGTCACGCAGCCGCGCCAGTTCTCAGCGCCCCTTCACAGCCATTGCCGTCCTCAGCCCACCGCCGGCTTTATGGTATCAGAGACTGCCTTTTC
>JBMNOT010000153.1:0-5057 GCA_050943225.1 Christensenellales bacterium
CCAGCGATATTAGACCGCATTACCTGTTTGCCAGCGTGAAGGACCTGCTAGACGCGCTCCGGTAATGCATAATATGAGTTAATGTCCAAACAAAAAGAGCCTGGAAGGGCGCCTTTCGTTTTTCGCTTTCAGATACGGCCCGTTATATACTGCCGGCCCTCATCCTCTTTCCTGATCGCGATGTTATGACGCTTGGAGATGACGTATTTGTCGTCCGTTTCTTCCACGACGCGGTATTTTACGTCTTTGTAGTATTTGAGCCGTTCCCTGGGAAAATTTATGGTCTGCAGGAACTGCACATATTTCATTTCTTTCATGTCATATCTCCCGCTTTTTAGCGTCAGTATTCCTCTGGCTGGTAATACTGCACTGTTTGGTCGGAGATGAAGTCTATGGAATCCACCGAACGGCCCGTGCCGATCGCCACGCAGGACATGGCGTCTTCAGCTACGTAGCACGGCAGCTGCGTCTTGATGCTGATGAGCCTGTCCAGCCCGTACAGCATAGCGCCGCCCCCTGTCAGGCAGATGCCGTTCTCGTTGATGTCGGCAGAGAGCTCCGGCGGCGTGCGCTCCAGCACGTTGTGTATCGTCTCCAGCATCATGGTCAGAGGCTCCTCAAACGCCTCGATAGTGTCGTTAGAGTTGAGCACGATGGCTTTGGGCAGGCCGGAGATCAGGTTGCGGCCCGTCACTTCCATCTGCGGCGGGTCTTCCCGCGGGTAAGCAGAGCCGATGTTGATCTTGATCTCCTCCGCCGTCTTATCACCGATGAGCAGGTTGTGCTTCTTTTTCATGTAGCGCACCATCGCCTCATCCAGCTTGTCCCCCGCCACCTTCAGCGACTCGTGGATGACCATACCGCCCAGCGATATTACCGCGACGTCCGTCGTGCCGCCGCCGATGTCGATCACCATGTTGCCGTAAGGCGCGCTGATATCCAGCCCCGCGCCGATGGCCGCCGCAATGGGCTCCTCGATCAGGCTGGCTCGCCTGGCTCCGGCTTCCTCCGTCACTTCGATCAGCGCGCGGCGCTCTACGTCCGTAACGCCGGATGGCACGCAGATCACCACGTTGGGTTTAAAGAACAGCCGCCGCCCGATCACCTTGCGCAAAAAATAGCGCAGCATCCGCTCGGTGTCGGTATAGCTGGAAATCACGCCATCGCGCAGCGGGCGCACCACCGCGATGTTGCCGGGCACTCGCCCCAGCATCGCGCTGGCTTCCTCGCCGATAGCCAGTATCTCTCCGGTATGCTTATTAACTGCCACCACCGAAGGCTCGGTGAGCACGATACCTTTCCCCTTAACGAATATGCGCACATTGGATGTGCCAAGGTCTATGCCAATGTTTTCCTGATTAAATAGTTTCATGTTCTTGTCAGAGCCCCCAATACAAAAATCCAACCCATAACAATGCCTTAAAAGGTCTTCGGTCGGCCGCCATACGGACATCTGCAGTTTCGGCGTACAGCCAAGGCTTTTTAGGCGCATACAAACGCGCGACGCCGCCATATCAGCGTCATCTGTTATGAAGCACGACAACCAACCGCGCCGCGACCAGTACGCGAGCAGTATTATAGCACATATTTGCGGTAATGATAATCTTTTTTTATTGGCGCCATTCCGGCGGGCAGAACATCCGCCAGATATAAACACAATATCCCTTTTTATCCCATTTTCTAATTGTCAATCGTATCGATTACTGATAAAATTGAATGAGACAATCAGTTACAGGCGGTGTTCCCATGGATTCCATTCGTGTTCTCATCACGGACAACTCACCGGAATTTGCAGCGCTGCTGCGGGAACGCCTGGAAACATACCCGGTCATACGCGTGGTCGGCATTGCGCACAACGCGATGCACGCGATGCACATACTGCGCAATACTGCCGTGGACGTGATGCTGCTCGATATCATCATGCCCGGCATGGACGGCCTGGAACTCTTAAGCGAAATGCACCGGATGGAAAACAAGCCGCTGGTGTTCATCGTCTCCGCCATCGGCATAAGCGCCGTCGTCCAAAAGGCGCTGCAACTGGGCGCTGCGGGCTTTTTCGTCAAGCCGGTGGAATGCGACAAGCTGGCTGGTCGCCACCATCGCCGCTGCCCTGAACATGGGCTCCCTCAATAGCTGATATCCGACAGCTCCGTGAGCACAAGATCCTGCAGCCGGGCCGACAGCAGCCCGGTATTTTGCTGCACGCCCGCTTCGCGCCAGTCCGGCAGGTCCACGAAAAACGTGCTGCCGCGGCCCGGCGTGCTCTTGACCCTTATGGACCCGCCCAGCAGCTCGGCCAGAGACTTGGTGAGCGGCAACCCGATGCCGCAGCCTTCGCTGGAGCGGACCAGCGTGTTGTTGACTCTATGAAAGTGATCGAATATCAGCCGCTGCATATCGTCCGGTATGCCCTCGCCGTTGTCCTCCACCGTTATCCGGCACCCCGACGTGCTGCAGCTACAGGTGACGCGCACCCAGCCGCCCCGCGGCGTGAATTTGATGGCGTTGGACAGCAGGTTGACCACGATGCGCGCCACCAGCTCCGCGTCGGTGCGCAGCACGCGAACGGCCCTGCGGCAGGCCAGCGATATCTCCAGCCCCCGTTTCAGCGCGAAGGGCTTCACCAGCTCCACCAGCTTCCTGAGCAATGCAGCTATGTTCACCGGCGACAGCAGCGGCTTTTTGACGCCCGCGTTGATCTTGGTGATTTCCAGCATGTTATCCACCAGGCGGGTGAGCCGCCGCGTGTTGATGTCGATGATATCGACGCTGCGCCGCAGCTTGTCGGCGTCCATCTCGCCGCGATGCACATAGTCATCCAGTATCTCCACCGCCATCTGTATGACAGACAGCGGCGTGCGGAACTCGTGTGATACGTTGATAAAAAGGTCGGCGATAAGCGCGTTTTTCCTCGCCAGCTCCTGAGTGGTGCTGCGCAGCTGCCGCTCCATCCGGATCCGCCCGGCGATGTCCCGCGCGATGCCTTTCAGGCTGCCGTATCGGGGCATCTTGCTGCCGTACCATTTCCCTTTCTCATTAGGCAGCCCATTTAGCGGCATGGCGACAGCTGTGGAGTCGCTGGTTATCAGCATCCTTTCGCCGCGATCTTTGAGAAACGCAGGACGGCACAAGCTTTGGGTGATAGCACGCAGCAGCGCCCTGCTTTTTTGCATAGTCCGTGCATAATTATACTTAATAAACCATATAAACCTCATCCAACTCCCCTCGAAAAACCTATTACAATTTTAGAATACCACATGCATTATAATGTCATAAACGAGTATCTACAATCAGATATATTGACGAAAGATGTCGAAGTATACAGAAATTGCATAAAAATGCGCGAAAAAAATGCGCGGTTTCTCACCGCGCCCTTACAATATCCGCTGCTGTGTATTGCTGTCATTACAGATATGTCACCAGTTCATCCAGCGGCCTTCTTCGTTTCGCCGGCCGGACAGACGCCGGATATCCCAGCGGCGTAAATGCGACAGGCTCCCAGCCTGCCCCCAGCCCCGCCAGGTCCCGCGCAGCCTGCGCATCAAAAGCGCCGATCCAGCAGGTGCCCAGGCCCAGTTCCGTGGCAGCCAGAATAATATGGTCCATGACGATGGCGGCGTCCACATCGGCATAGCTTTTGCCGTCCCTGCGCACCCACGCGGTACCTAAGTCCGCATATACGCCGATGACGACGGGCGCCTGTACGAAAAACGGCGCGCTGTATAACTTTTTCAGCGCGTCGAGGTGTTCCCGCGTGCGCATCACCACCAGCCTGAACGGCTGCAGGTTGCACGCAGTAGGCGCGAGCACACCGGCGCTCAGCACCTGCCTAAGCTTCTCGTCTTCCACTGCGTCCGGTTTGTAGGCACGCACGCTGTAACGCTGCTGCGCCAAATCAAAAAAGCCCATACAAACACCCCCTCTGTACGGATTCGCTTTCTGTTACCGCATCCCGTGCGCACACCCCGCGCATACCTTATGGAACGCGTCGATGTCCTCGTAACGGTGCGTCATCTGCAGCCACCGCTCCAGATCGCGCAACGTGTCCTGCGAGCCGCCCCCTTTCCCGGCGCGCTGATATTCGTGGCATACGCTGTCGTCAATTTCCCGGTCCACCGCGGGGCAATACCATTGCCGCTCCCTCATCCTGAATATCCCTCCACCCCAAACAAATACCCAAAACAATGTTCCATAGTCTGCCCGGCTTCGGGCACCTACCAACTGACAATACAGTAAACAGCGCAGGCGTCCGCCGGCTTGTCCTGTATGGCTATTCTAACATATACCGGCCTGTCTTGTATACTGCCGCCGCGGCGAATACATCGCCCGGCTCAGCATATTCCATGTGGCCATATCATCCGGCAAAGCCGCAGGCTTTCCGATAACTAAAAGGGGCATCCGAAAATGCCCCTTCATTGCGGTATTTTTTATGTGGCTGGCATCGTGCCCCGCGCTGCGGGCAGCCCGCCTGCTTTAATTCAGGCCAATTCCCGGGAAGGCCCTGATCTTTGCCGCCCCCGCCGGCGACCCGGGGCGGCTCTCACGCTGCCCCCCTTCCCCCTCTACGGGCTTGCTTTCTGTCTGCTGTACAGCTGCCACAGCTGCCAAGTCTGCATCTTGCGGCCGGCGGCGCTTTTGCCCTTTCAGCCTGCCGCAACCAGCGGCTTTGCGGATTCCGCTTCGCCCACATCGGAACCGCTTCGCGCAGCCCGATACGCGCACCTACGCTTTGTCCGCCCGTTTTCCGGGTATCCGACGAGCGCCGCCGGCCGCCATAACGGCTTCTGTGATAAACCCTGCATCGCCTACCGGAATCAACCCCTTTCGTTCTGCTTTTATGCTTTTATTATAGCACAGGCCTGTCCAAACCACAAGGATTATTCATAATTATTTTCAATTATTTGTCCTTTTGTTTCATCGCTGTTCTGAAAATTTCTGGCAAGTTGTAAAATGAATTGCCCAAAATAAAAAAGGATGACCCATCAAGGTCACGAACAGTTACACTGAAGTTGAGAAACAAACAAAGCAACGGAGGTGATATGATGGGTCAAGAACAG
>JBMNOT010000154.1:0-5050 GCA_050943225.1 Christensenellales bacterium
CGGTGAAGAATGAAGACGCTTTCGAGACCGGCCGGGACATCGCCAGGACGGAAGGCCTGCTGGTGGGCATTTCCTCGGGCGCGGCGGTTTGGGCTGCGACGCAGCTTGCCAAACGCCCGGAGAATGCGGGCAAATCCATCGTGGTCATACTGCCCGACACTGGAGAGCGCTACCTCTCCACGCCGATGTTTTCCGAGTAATGCAATACTGCCGAATGAAAGCCGCGGGGCAGAGGCAGCCGCGGTGTACATAAGCTTTGCAGCGGAATAAAGTAAACGGCCGGTCCTGCAATTGGACGGCCGCTTGTTTTTTGCCTGATACCGGCTGTGTTAAGTCAACTCTGGCCGGGTGCCGGCTCCTCCCAGCCGAGGCTGCGGCCCACGGCTTTGCGCCATCCCGCTATCAGGGCTTCGCGTTTTGCAGCGTCCATCTTGGGCGTAAACTCGGCGTCGCAGCTTCTCATCTTCCTGACTTCCTCAAGGCTGTTCCATACGCCCACCGCCAGCCCGGCAAGATAAGCCGCGCCCAGAGCGGTGGTTTCCTGCACTTTGGGGCGGCACACGCGCTTGCCCAGTATGTCCGCCTGGAACTGCATTAAAAAACCGTTCATGCTGGCGCCGCCGTCCGCGTTCAGCACGGCGAGGGGGATGCCGCTGTCCTTTTCCATGGCTTCCACGAGCTCCAGGCTCTGGTACGCGATGGACTCCAGCGCCGCGCGGATGATATGCTCCCGCCGCGTGCCGCGCGTCAGCCCCACGATCAGGCCGCGCGCGTACATATCCCAGTGCGGCGCGCCCAGCCCGGTGAACGCAGGCACCAGATACACGCCGCCCGTATCATCCACCTTGCTCGCATAATATTCCGAATCGCGGCTCTCCGTAAAAAAGCGCATCTCGTCGCGCAGCCATTGCACGGCAGCGCCCGCTACGAATACGCTGCCTTCCAATGCGTATTGCACTTTGCCATTTAGGCCCACCGCAATGGTGGTCAGCAGGCCGTTTTGGCTCTCCACTGGGGTATCCCCGGTGTTCATCAGCAGGAAGCAGCCGGTGCCGTATGTGTTCTTGGCTTCGCCGCGCGTAAAGCACGCCTGCCCGAACAGCGCCGCCTGCTGGTCGCCCGCGATGCCCGCGATAGGGAGGCGCACGCCCTGTATCGTGGTATAGCCGTACACCTCGCTGCTGCCGCACACACGGGGCAGCATCCGGCGCGGTATGTCCAGCGCAGAAAGCAGTCGATCGTCCCAGTCCAGCGTTTTGATGTTGTATATCATGGTGCGGGAGGCGTTGGTGTAGTCCGTCACGTGCTGCTCGCCGCCGGTCAGCTTCCACACGAGCCAGCTGTCCACCGTACCGAACAGCACTTCACCGCGCGCCGCCTTCTCCCGCGCGCCCTCCGCGTGGTCCAGTATCCACTTGATCTTGGTGCCGGAGAAATAGGCGTCCGTCACCAGCCCTGTGGCCTCGCGGATGTATTCCGACAGGCCCTGCATTTTTAGCGCCTCGGTGATGCCGGCGGTGCGGCGGCACTGCCACACGATGGCGTTGTGGATGGGCCGGCCGGTGTTTTTGTCCCACAGTATCGTGGTTTCCCGCTGGTTGGCGATGCCGATGGCGGCGATATCGCGCACGTCGATGCCGCTTTTGGTGATCGCCTCCATCATCACGGCGTACTGCGAGGAATAGATCTCCATCGGGTCGTGCTCCACCCAGCCCTGCTGCGGGTAGAACTGCGTCAGCTCCTTTTGCGCCATCGCCACGACGCGCTGATCCCGGTCAAAAAGGATGGCTCGGGAGCTGGTTGTGCCCTGGTCCAGCGCCAGAATATACTTGGCCATATTCGATTCTCCTTGCTGCGTTTAGTTGAGTATCAGATATGCAAACACCGGACAGTGGTCCGAGAACTTGGTGACCACGATGCGCGAGTTGATCACCTTGATGTTGTCCGACACGATGATGTTGTCTATTTCGTTGTAATTGAGCTCGCGCTTGAAGTAATCGTAATACTTGGTATCCTTGGAGTTGACGATGGTATAGCCGTCGTTAAACAGTGAGAACTCCTTGAAGTTCGCGTTAAAATCGCCCGTCAGTATCTTATACTCGTTGGGGTCCTCGTCCATGATCTTCTTTACCTGCTTAAACTGCTTGGCGCGTATGGAAGCGGTGTTGTAGGTGAAGTGCGTGTTGTAAATCGACACCTTTTTGCCGTCAATCGTGACCTCCGCTTTCTGCAAAAGGCGCGGTTCGTAGCCGCCGCTGTCCAGCTTAAAAGTCTTCACGTTGGTCAGCTTGTATTTGGAGATGATGCCGTTGCCGAACTCCCCGCCGTTGGAATACTTAATGGTGGGGGAGAGCACGTTGTACTGCATATTGCGCGTTTTCAGGCTTGCCAGGTTGTCGACGATGTCTTTGGCCTTCAGGTTCTGGTACGCCTCCTGAATGCCCATGATATCCGGCTGCTGGTCGTAAACAAGCCGGCCCTGGTTCAAAAGGTGGCCATTGCCGCGCTTGATGTTCCACGTGCCCACGGTGAGCACGTTGCGCGAGATGTATAAGCTGTAACGTATCTTGCCGCCCACCGATATGCGCACGGTCTTCATGCCGGCGGAGGGGATTTCAAAAGTCGCCTTGCTCTTGCCGGTGCCGCCCACGTTTACTTTCACGCCGTCGTTGGCGCGGGCCGTGATGGTAACGGAAGACGACGTCGCCTTGACGACATAGCCGTATTCGTTGGGCGTGAACGAGGGATACATCGCGCCGCCCGTTATCTTGAGGCTGGAGAGCTGTGAGTCGTCCACTTTGGCTTCAATATCCAGGTATTTGGCGTAAATGTACGCCGTCCGGCCCTTATATTCCACCTGGTACCAGCCCTCGGTGAGCGTATCCTGCGGCACGATACTCAGCTCCTCGCCCTTTTTGGCGGTGCCGATAATCTCCGAATCGGTGCTGGGGCCGCTGCGCACGTTCACGTCCTCTTCGCAGTTGACAATGGTGGCCACGTAGCTCGGCAGATAGCCATCTATCGAGGTGTCCAGGCTGACGTAGATGCGGTTCACGTAGCCCGTCTTGCCGCCGTATTTCACCTGATGCCACTGCGCGTTCACGTTGGTTTTGAGCACCTGCACATAGGTGCCGTATTTGAGCCGCATGATGATGTCGGAATCCTTGCTGGGCCCGGTGCGGAACGCTACGTCGTCGCCGATCATCACGCCGCTGTTTTTGACGATGCCCGCTGGCACTACGGACGGCGCCGGTACAGGCGTCGGCGTGGGATCCGGCTGGGGCGCCGGTGTCGGCGGGATGTCGGGCGGGGTGGTGGGGATGGGAGTCATGTCTGGCTCAGGAGTTGCGCTGGGCGCAGCCGGAACCTGCGCGCTGGGTGAAGCGCCGGCAGTTGCAGCCGGGCTTTCGGGCGGCGCCGTGGCGGGCGCATCCGCCGTCACCGACCCGCAGGCAGCAAGCGACAGCATCAGCAGCAGTATGAGCGCTATGGATAAAGCTCTGGCCATGTTCCTCCTCTTCTGTATATGGCTAGTATCACACACACTTTTGGTGTAGCTTCTCTTATGATAGCCAGTATTATACAGGCTTAAACCTGTGTCCACAACTCCAGCCGGCAAAGTTCATAAAGTTTTTACGAAGGATTTCGTGAGACAGAGAAAAAGAAAGCAAAAAGGGCAGGTTTTCTCCCTGCCCGCAGAATCCACCGTCGTTATCCGGCTCATAAACGCTTTCATACGTACTTTGCGCCTTCGTCGAAGGCTTTTTCGTTGACCGGTATCAGGTGCGCCTTGCCCTGGCCCAGCACGTATTCCACTGCCTTGATCACGCTTTCCTTGCTGACGATGCCGGACGAAGCGATAAAAGCGCCTAGCATCACAATGTTGGCCACGCGGGAGTTGCCGACTTCCGCCGCGATCTCGTTGGCTGGCACGTAATGTACCGTTACGTCGCTGCGCGTCGCCTTTTTGTCGATCAGCGACGAGTTGATGAACAGCGAGCCGCCCGGTTTTAATACGCTCTCGTATTTATCCAGCGAAGGCTTGTTCATCACGATTACCGCGTCCGCCTCGGTGACGACCGGCGAACCCACCGGGTCGTCGGAAACGATGACGCAGCAGTTGGCGGTGCCGCCGCGCATCTCAGGACCATAGGACGGCAGCCACGACACGTTTTTGCCTTCGATCATGCCCGCATAGGCGACGATCTGGCCCATCAGCAGCACGCCTTGGCCGCCGAAGCCCGCGCAGATAATTTCACTGGTCATTGTCACTGCACCTCCTTGTAGACGCCCAGCGGGTAATACGGGATCATGTTGTCCTTCAGCCACTGAAGCGCTTCCATAGGGGAGAGGCCCCAGTTGGTGGGGCAGGTGGACAGCAGCTCCACGAGCGAGAAGCCCTTGCCCGCCATCTGCGTCTCAAAAGCCTTGCGGATCGCCTTTTTCGCCTTGTTGATATGCGGCACGTCGTGCAGCGAAACGCGCTCGATATACGCCGCGCCCTCCAGCGTGGCGAGCATCTCGGAAATGCGCACCGGATAGCCGCAGTGGCTGGCGTCGCGGCCGTAGGGCGACGTGGTGGTCTTCTGGCCCACCAGCGTGGTGGGGGCCATCTGCCCGCCCGTCATGCCGTATATCGCGTTGTTGATGAATATCGTGGTGATCTTCTCGCCCCTGGCGGCCGCGTGGACGATTTCCGCCGTACCGATGGAAGCGAGGTCGCCGTCGCCCTGGTATGTGAACACGAGGTTATTCGGGTGCACGCGCTTCGCGCCGGTGGCTACCGCCGGGGCGCGGCCGTGCGCCGCCTCGTACATGTCGATGTCGAAGTATTTGTATGCGAACACAGCGCAGCCCACGGGGCAGACGCCGATTGCGCGCTCACCAAGGCCCATCTCTTCGATGACTTCCGCGATCAGGCGGTGAACAATGCCGTGCGTGCAGCCCGGGCAGTAATGGAACGGTTCGTCCCGGATGAGTGCAGGTTTCTTGAATACCACAGCCATGTTATATCGCCTCCTTGATCGCGCTCAGCGCCTCGGTAATCTGC
>JBMNOT010000155.1:0-5010 GCA_050943225.1 Christensenellales bacterium
TTTCATCGTTGCGGAACGGCTGCTTAAGGTGACGCACAGCCTGCTGGCCCCCGCCGGCGCCACGCTGGATACCATCACCAAAGTCTACTCGCACCCGGAGCCGCTTAGCCAATGCAGCGCGTTTCTCACCAGGCATTCGCACATTGCGGCTTTCCCCGCGCTCAGCACCGCGCAGGCTGCACAGGACGTAGCCCGCCTCAACGATGTCACCACAGCCTGCATCGCGTCCGAAGAAGCGGCGGCAATCTATGGACTTACCGTTTTGGCGACAGGCATCCAGAACAGCGAGGGCAACAGCACGCGGTTCGTAGCCGTCGCGACGCAGCCCGTCGTCCACGCCGGATGCGATAAGACGAGCATCGTATTTATGGTGGAACACCGTCCCGGCTCGCTGGCGGAAGTGCTGCAGCTGTTCAAAGAGGGCGGCGTCAACATTCACAAGCTGGAATCCCGCCCGCTTAAGGACAGGCCATTCGAGTACCTGTTCCATCTGGACTTTGAAGGCAGCGTATCCGACCAGCATGTGGCTGCCGTGCTGGATAGGGTGCGCGACAAATCCGCCGGGCTTACGTGGCTGGGCTCATACCCGCGCATGGCGCAGTGAGGTTGACTATGGTCAAAGCGGGACTGATCGGCGAAAAGCTCACCCACAGCCTCTCGCCGCAGATACACGAAAAGTACGGACGGCTGGCCGGTTTGGATATCGTCTACACCCTGCACGAAACCGCTCCCGATGGCCTTGCCGCATTGCTGGACCGCCTGGAAGCGGACGGCTATGCCGGCCTCAACGTGACAATACCGTACAAAAAGGCTGTGATACCTTTTCTTGCCTCGCTCTCGCCCGAAGCGCAGGCCATCGGCGCAGTGAACACCATCCGTTTCGGCAGCAGCGGTCGCTCCGGTCACAATACCGACTATTTCGGCCTAAAGTCGCTGCTTAAGAGAAACGGCATCCGCCTTGCAGGCAGGCGCGTGGCCGTACTGGGCAGCGGCGGGGCCGCCAGATGCGCGTATTTTCTGGCCCGGGATGAAGGCGCGGCGGAGGTGTTCACCGTCAGCCGCCGTCCCGAGGAAGCGGACAGTGATATAACGGCCATCGGTTACGACACACTGGAGCGCATGGACAGCATCGACGTGCTGATCAACGCGACGCCGGTGGGCATGTATCCCCACGTTTCTACCTGCCCCGTGCCGGACTCCGTCATACAAAAATGCGGCGCGGTGGTGGACACCATCTACAACCCGGCGGAGACGGCGCTGCTGAAGAAAGCGGCGGCGCTGGGCATCCCTCATGCCAACGGTTTGTGGATGCTGTGCGCACAGGCGCTGGCTTCGGAACAAATCTGGACGGGCCGCCCTTTCACGATGGAGGAATGCGCCGCTGTGTACGACTACATACGCCGCTCCAACATTGTGCTCATCGGCATGCCGGGCAGCGGCAAATCCACAGTGGGGGCACTGCTGGCCGAGCGGCTGGGCATGAGCTTTATGGATACCGACGTCATGGTGGAAACCGCGCACGGCCCCATCCCTCGCATATTCGCACAGCACGGCGAAGCGGTATTCCGGCAGTACGAGCTGGACGCCGCGCGGGAAGCGGCGGGTTATATGCGCACCGTGATATCCACAGGCGGCGGAATCGTGCATACGGAAGAAGCCATGCAGGCGCTGCGTGAAACGGGCATCGTCGTGTATATCGACAGGCCGCTGGAAACGCTGCTCAGCGAAACGGATACATCCGGCCGTCCGCTGCTGACCGGCGGCAAAAGCGCCATCAGTGCGCTGTACCAAAAGCGCCATCATCTCTATCAGGGCTATGCAGACATCATATCTGAAAACACGGCGGACGCATCTACATGTGCTCAGGATATCATCAAAAAGCTGGAGGAATACTCAAGATGAAAATACTGGTCATCAACGGGCCCAACATCAACATGCTGGGGCAGCGCGAACCGGACGTCTACGGACGGCAGGACTACGCCGCGCTGAAAGCAGGGCTTCAGGACTTTGCACGCACGCACAACGTCGCCATCGACGAATACCAGTCCAACATCGAAGGCGAGCTGGTCACCAAAATCCAGCAGGCGCAGGGAATCTACGACGGCATCGTCATCAACCCCGGCGCTTATACGCATTACAGCATCGCCATTCTGGACGCGCTGAAGGCGGTGGACGTACCCGCCATCGAGGTGCACATCTCCAACATCGCCGCGCGCGAGGACTTCCGGCACAAATCGGTCACAGCAGCGGGCTGCATCGGCCAGATTTCCGGCCTCGGGTTTGATTCGTACTACCTTGCGCTGCTCGGGCTGATTAATCACTTAAAGCGGCGAAAAGGCTGACGGGCAATCAGTGCGATTGTCTTTCCAGGCAGGAATCTTGTCCATCGTGCGCTGCGCCACGCCGCGTGCGGCTGTTTCGTCCAGCCCTGCGTGCGCATGAGAAAAGCCGTCATGCTCTTAAGCTTCTCGTCGTACGACTGCATGCTGCCGTCCGGCCGGGCGCAATAGCGGCAGTAGTCTTTGCTCTCGTCGCCGCTGGGATAATCCTCAGGTTTCGTCATCGGCATACCGCACACAATACAGGTTTTCATCTAAAATCCCTTCTCAACTCTTAAATAAGCTATTAGCTGCGCCGTACACTCCATACAGCCGTGGTATTCCGCAACGACTGCTGCAATCAGCTCTTCCAGCGATACCAAGTGGACAAACAAGGCGCCGTACGATACTCCGGCAGCTTGCGATGTCGCTGACGCGCATATTCAGCATACCACTGTCGCAAATCACCTAATACGCGGCGCTCAGCAGTCGCCGGCGCGTCTCCTGCTTTTGAAGCTTACGGCTCATATGAATAACTTTCAGTTCACGGATTATATAATCAGAATAGATTCTTTGGATTTTTATGTCAATAAAAACATAACAGGCTGAAGATGTCAGCCTGTTTATTTCTGCTTAATAAAACTCCTGTCTTACAGCTCGCCTTTCATCCCAATCTCTTCCGCCACTGTCCGCATCCCCTTGATGGTGTGGCCGATCAGCTCATCGAGGTCTATGCCCAGCATCTCGGCGCCCTTTTTTACCACTTCCCGGTCGACGCCCGCCGCAAAGCCCTTCTGCTTCCACTTTTTCTTGACGGAGCTCACCTCTAGGTCGAGTATGCTGCGGCTGGGTCGCATCAGCGCCGTAGCGGCGATCAGCCCAGTCAGTTCATCCGTGGCAAACAGCACTTTTTCCATCCGCTCGGTGGGCTCCACGTCGCTCACTATGCCGTAACCGTGGCTTTCAATGGCGCGCATATACTCTTCCGGAAAGCCGTACGGCGACAGCATTTCCCTCACTTTTTGGCAATGCTGCTCCGGATATTTCTCGAAGTCGATGTCATGCAGCAGCCCTATGATGCCCCATTTCTCCACGTCCTCGCCATACAGCTCTGCAAAATACCGCATCACAGCCTCCACCGTCAGCGCATGGCGGATCAGATGGTCCGCTTTTACATGCGTTTTCAATATCTCCATCGCTTCTTCACGGCTGCACGTCCATGTCATATCTTTCGTCCCCTCTCACCATTCTGCTTGTATCTTTGTGGTATTGGCCATATTCTATCACATTTTTCCGGGATGAAAAGCCTTCAGCGCGTGCGATTTTACTTTAAAACAAGCTAAATTTTTGATTTCAGGCTGAAAATACGGCCTGTTTTAACACTAACTATGGCTCATAAACGGCCAAACAATATGTCGTACCGCTTCGATTTTTTCCCATTTCTTTATCATATAAAGCTGAAAATAAAATATCAGATCATTTTCATTTTATTAATATCTATACAAACCGTTTCGATTTTGTAATCGTTTTTTTATAAGGAGTTTATTATCAATGCTTTTTATATTATCATATCGTTTTTACATTGATATCTTTTCAAATAGCACACTGTGCAAAAAAATCGTAACGTTTTTACTTGACAGAAAAAATAGACAATATTATAATACATCTAAAGATTTCCTTAATTTACAGGATAAAAACCAATGAAGAAAACGGCTACAATCAAAGACGTCGCCAAAGAGCTCGGCATTTCGGTATCCACAGTGTCCCGCGTGATGAACGGTCTGGACCGCGTCAGCCCCGCGATGCGCAAAAAAGTGCTGGATACCGCCCGGCGGCTCAACTATGTGCCCAGCCTCGCCGCGGTATCCGTTGTCAAAAAACAGACCAGACTCCTTGCGGCGCTGCTACCCGACCTCACCACGCCGCTTTATGCCAGCATACTGGAAGCTTTCGAGGAAGCTGCGCGGATCCGGGGTTATCACACGCTCACCGTGCTTTCTCACGGCAGCCACGAAGAGGAGATGCGCTTTTTGGACGGCATGGTGGGCCGCTCTGTCGACGGCCTGGCCATCATCCCTGCCTCACCGGCGCTTAGCGACTACACAGCCTCCTCAAAGCCCGTCGTGTTCATCGACCGCCCGTGCAATGGGGACGGGGCGGACAGCGTCGTGGTTGACAATTTCCGCGGCGCATACCTTGCCGCCGAGCATCTGATCTCGCGAGGGCATACCAAAATCGCCATCATCGCTTCGGAACGCGAGTTTTCTTCCGGGCACGACCGCGTTTTAGGCTTCGAGCAGGCGCTGCGCAACAAAAACGTCCGCATCTGGCCGCAGTATATCTACGTGGGCAGCGGCACGGAAAAAGACGGCTACGCGGGCGCTTTTCGGCTAATGAACCTGGACGACCCGCCCACCGCCATATTCGCCGCCTCTGAGCCGCTCTGCCGTGCCGCCGTGGCGGCCATTCACGATTTAAAGCTGCGCCTCGGAAAAGACGTCTCCCTTGTCGGCTTTGGAGATAGCGATTTTGCCCGCACTTACTCGCCCGCTATCACCGTGGTGTCCCGGGCCACCGGCGATATGGGCAAAATCGGGGCAAACATGCTGATCGAAAAGCTTACTTCCATGTCCCCTCCGGTGGGCCAGAAGGTGAGCCTGCCCGTTCGTCTCATCATTCGGGAATCCGTCCG